>JAJCYK010000150.1 GCA_029262935.1 Cytophagales bacterium
AGAGAAGCCTGGAGCGAAAGCCACTAGGTCTTGATGATATTCTTTACGCTCATCCCCAACTAGCACCAAACTATAGTCATAAGAAATGGCGTATTTAGTCAATAGAGATTTGGTGGCCAACTGCTCATAATGTGATATTCGTTGGGGAGTTAAGATCTCAAAGCTCAAATTAAAAAGATTCGCATCCGGGATAATAATCACCTGCTCTGTAGTCACGTGATCAGCAAACGGTTGCCAAATTTGTTGGTACAACTTCCATAGGGTCTCTGATAAAGTGGATATATCTTTTATCCCTTGGTTTAAGTTTATTATTCTTTGGTTAAGACCTACAACATCCAACTTATATAATTGCCGCCCCTCTGAGTTAATAACCAAACCATAAAGATCTTCCTCAATATAGAGGTACCTAACCAAGGTGCTATTAGCAGGCGCCTTCACATCTTGTAAGGGCTCCAGTATTGAGGCGTAGCGTGTATGATAATATTTGGGATACTCCTGTTTAAGGTTACTTAAAAATTGTGTCCATTGGTGGTTGGACTCCAAGAATTGCTTAACCTGCAAGGGTTCATTTATATTGGCTCCCTTTAAATTAGAAGACAAGGCTTCTTTTAACTGAGTTTCTTTTTCTAAGACGTTCGAAGGAATACCTAAAAACGATATGCTCTTTCGCTGGTTTAGCCGGGTGCGAATACGGCTGTATATGTTTGACTCATGTAAAGAAATTACCCGGTCCATGTACTTGGATTCCCCTGTTGTTTCAAACAGTTGTAGACTTAGTTTTTTAGCGAAATCGAAAAGTTCCTTATTTCTTGAATGCAAAATTCCAATACTTGTGGTGGATGTGATTATGGATTTTTGACCTTCAAGAATCGTCATGGCTTGATCGATATCCATTAATAGGCTATCTAAGAATGGCACCTGCTTGACCCCTGTTGACAGATAGCTGGCGCGACTTTTTAAGTATACAGCCAGTGGAAAGTAATTGGTAACTTGTATCGAGTCCAGCAAGGTATTACTGCGTTGCACAAGTTGTTCGCTTACCTTATGGCCATAGGCCAATGTTTCTAAACACTTCTCATAGTCACCTGTCTCAAAATACACTTCAGACAAATTGATTATATGCTTATAGTGACTAATGCTGATTCCATTTTGAGTAGGTTTTGTAAAGTTGAATGCTTTTTTACTCTGTATTAATGCTTTTTCAGGCGCTCCATGTTCTGCATATAAGATCGCTGACTGTTTGAGAAAATCTAAATAATCAGCATTAAAATTACCCTTCAGGGACCTTTCATAAAGACTGTTTGCCGTTTCTAGGAGCACCTCACCTTTTGCACTATTACTCATTAAAAAATTGACCTTGCCCAATTCATAATGAGCGTTTGCGTCTTGCCTGAGGTAGTCACCGGGAATGCTGTCTATAATTGAAATAGCTTTTTCGAAGGACTGCATGGCTTCTTCAAGTTTATGCAAGGATATCGCGGCGGTACCCATTTCAATTAAGGACTTGGCAATGTCAGGGTCATGAGGTTGCAAGTACTTTTTTCTAGCCTCATAAGTATATCGGCTAATTTCATAACTTTTTTCAATGTCACCTAAAGCCGCATAGTTGGCGGCAATACCGGACCAAGAGGAGAGCATGATTCTTCTTGCCTCAAAAATTATAGATAAGTCATCCGTAGAATCTACGAGGGTTTGGTAGTTTTCGATATTCGCTTTAAGTATGTCATTGGACTTTTGGATGTTTCCAATGTCTGCATAGGCATTTGCCATATTGGAAAAAATATACAATTTCTGTCGGCTCTTTTCATAATAGGAATAATCGCTGGATTCTACCTTTTCTAGGGATAGCTCATAATAGTAAATGGCACTGTCCAAATCTGCTCTTTGATAGGCCATGGCTCCAAGTGCGTTATAGGATTGATACAATCTTTTGTCCGTAACATTTGGGTCCAATAGATAGTAATTCAACGATTTCCGCAAATGTTTTGTGGCCTGGTCCACTTCACCTAAGTCCAATATCCGAGCGCCCAAGTTATACTCCAATAAGCCCAGATTTTCCATTGTACAATCCGGTGACTCCAGGCACAGTTCTCGAGCCTCTACATTCATATCGTAGGCCCTCTTAATGTCCCCGACTTCATCATGGATCCAGGCCACATCCAAAAGGGCTTCATAAGCTTGATGTGGCGTAGCCTTTTTTACAAAATCACTTATAAAGGCGTCAGTCCTCCTTATCGCATCCGGAAGGTTTCCGCGGTTCAACTCAATTTTGCCCAGGTAATAACCGTGGAAAATTATCGCTTCGTAATTTCCTTGAGCTTGATATTGATCAATTTGTGAAATGATAGCAGAATCGGCCTGGTCCAGTTGCTCCTCTTTCAAAAACGCTTTTATTACCTCCAGATCATCTTGGGCTTGTGTAGACAGGGCCATAAAAACGAACCAAAATAGGACTATTCTAGACAGCATTACTATTCGGTTAAAGCTTTCAGTATGGTAGTGCTTTCATCCAGGCCGCTATATTGAAAAGCAGTAATGGCGGACTCACGGTCTCCGTTTTTTAAATAAGCCATTCCAATAAAATAATGTATTTCTTGTATAAAAACGCCATCACCTACCCTTTTGGCTTGGTCCAAATAGGTGAGGGCAGTGATTGGATCCCCCTTAGCCAAATGGCTCACTCCTAAATAAAAATTAAGGGTATCGTTATTTGGTTTTTCTTCCCTTAGATCTTCCCAGATACCAATA
>JAJCYK010000151.1 GCA_029262935.1 Cytophagales bacterium
TACAGAGAACTAACAACCAATGTGCAGGGTTCCGGCAGCGTCGGCTTGAATCCGCCGGGCGGTTCGTATGAGGACGGAACACAAGTTACCTTAACGGCCGACCCTGCATCCGGTTGGTCCTTCTCAAACTGGAGCGGCAACCTGAGTGGCAGTACCAACCCGGCGACAATTACCATGAATAGCAACCAGAACGTCACGGCCGTGTTTCAGCAGAACGGTGGTGGCCAGGTCACACGGATCGAAGCTGAAAACATGACTTTGTCAAACTACACAACCGAGAATCAGGGTTCAGGCTGGTCCGGCAACACCGGTATCAAGCTGACGACCTCAACCGGAACAGCTCAAACCAGTGCTCCTGCGACCACAGTTTAATGAACCGGAACAGCTGTTTTATTTGCTTTGTCCTTTGGCAATAAGTGAATTCGGGTTGCTGCCCTGACCGCTCCGATTGCCCGGATAGTGCTAAAAAAAAATAACATTTTTGTTGTTTTGCTGAGGGGTTTTGGGAGTTTAGACTGTCCATATTTGTGAGGAAGGAAAGGCTTTGTTTTCTTTGATACCCCACCGTGCTTATTTCATCCAGGCTCCTTCATTTCGTTGATATTGATTTATGCGCTATTGGTTTTGCTTACTTTAATTGTGATATTATTGCCCAAGTGTCTTAATTTGCGGAATATTGTTGAAATTTCAATGTCTTTTAGTATGGAGGCAAGTTCCTTTTTCAAAGTGTGCGATACGATTGAACGTTCAGCCAACGAAGGCCCAGCGTTGAGAGAATGAAACCTACTCAGCTAATCTGAAAACCAGTGGTAATTAGAATCTAAATGGAGGTTTTGTTATGAAAAAAACTAATCTTGCGTATTGTACTTCGCTCGCCCTGGGATTCCTTCCAGAGCGTAATTAGAAGGGCTTCTGCCCCATATTGAGGAGGAAAAAATATTTAAGGAAAAAACTTTTCAGGACAAATTGGACGGAAGCCCTGGTTTTATTGGACGGCCCGGGTAGAAACCCAGGCCGAGCGATAAATCTGGATTTATGGAGATGAAACAGCCTATACTGGCACTCTGAGTTACTTTTCGGGTTTATCTTACCGCTGTTTATGTCAAACATTAAATCAAAGAAAGGAGCTTCAGCATGAAAGTAGTATTAACGGTAATAAGTTGTTTTTTAAGTAATTTTGCTATTGCACAAGGATGGCAAAATATTGGATTACAAAGTGAGTACATAAATTCGATTGCGATAGATGTCAATGACAGTGGTGTGTTGTACGTTGGCAGCGATTTTAACTCCGCAAGCAGTGGTACCGTTTTTAAAAGTACTGACAATGGTGTACACTGGGATACATTGGATATCCAAACTGCTGTTCCACAAGTAGTAATAGATCCAGCAAACTCTAATACTATCTATGTGAATACAGCAACAAAGATATTGAGGACAATAGATGGAGGCATCCATTGGGCACGAGCTGACTCTGGCATAAGTTTGGAACCGCTAATCTCAATTTCCTCATTTGTTATTGATCCTAAGAACCCTGAAATACTCTTTGCAGGGACAGCCGGGAATGGTCCAGGCGGCCTTTATAAAAGCATAAACAATGGGCAGACCTGGTCTGAACTAGCATGTCTCGATTCAACCCAGGAAGATTGTCAAAAGCTGAATGGTGGTGTTATTTCGATTGCCATTTATCCAAAAGACCCACAGATTTTGTATGTCGGTATTTCTTGGACCGGCGAAGTACTCAAAACTATCGACGGCGGGATTACATGGTGTAGAACGAATTTGCTACAAAATGGATTTAAGGATGTGTTATGGATACATCCATTAAACCAAAATCATGTTTATGCTGGTGTAAGATCTTATGGGTTATTTAAGACAACCGATGGAGGTGAGAGCTGGTCCAAAGAGAATCTACCAGATTCAGTAAAGTTTATCAAGAGTATCGTTTTCGAACCAAGGGATTTTTCCACGATATATTTGGGTACTGAACACGGTGTCTTCACAAAAGATTTAGTGGAAAACACCTGGGGAACTATAAATACCGGTCTAGGCAATCTCCATATAAGCAATATGACAATTTCACCGGATGGGGGAAAACTCTATCTTGGTTTGGACTCATCTGGTGGTTTAATAGGTGGAATTTACACTTATTCATTGGTGACTTCTATTGATGAAAAATCTGGAGATCCCTTTTTAAATGATTCTATACTCTATCAAAGCTATCCAAATCCGTTTAATGACATGACAGTTATCGCATACTCATTGTCGTCGCCGGCCAAAGTGTCTTTGACGGTCTACGATGTAAGAGGGAGGTTAGTTGTAACCTTAGTAAACGAATATCAGACTGAGGGTTTTTACAGAATTCCCTGGCACGGTATCAACGCGGATGGTTTTTCGATTTCAAGTGGCCTTTATGTTTGCAAACTACAAGTCAATGAGGTGACGATAGGTCGAAAAATGCTTCACGCAAAATAGTGTCAAAAGGGTCTTTTACAAAAATATGTTGATTTTGGGGTAAAAGGAATATAAACGGAGAATGAAATTATGGCAAAAATCAAACAAATACTGTGTTTTATTTGTCTACTCTTTCTGATTGTACACTCAACAGGTTTAATTGCACAAACGAAGTTTCGAGGAAAACTTATTAAGACTGGGCGCTGGATGGGCAGAGTGATAGAATATGTGGAAGGAGAAATTGCAATTCAACTAAAAACAGGGTTCTCAAAGACAGACATTTTACCTCTTCTTACACAGCACAACGCCACCCTGCTTAAAGACTTTGACAGATTGAACTGGGGCCTTATAGAGGTTCCTAATAACGTTGATGTCTTTCGTTTAATTGAAGAGTATCAACATCATTATATGGTGAAGGCTGTCGAGCCAAATGGCATCGTTTATGCACATTACACCCCCAATGATCCTTTTTTTAATGATGGAACGCAATGGTCTTTGCTGAACTACGGTCAAAGTCCCCCAGGAGGTGCGAATGACGCTGATGTTGATGCGCCAGAAGCTTGGAACATCACAAGGGGAAGCTCAAATGTTTTAATAGCAATTCTCGACTCTGGTATCCCGTTAATAAATGGCGCATTATCGCATGAAGACTTGGGGCTGAATAACCCAAATAGATTCATACTAGGAGATGATTTAATTGGAGATGGTGAAGGAGTTAGAGACAAGGCTGGCCATGGTGCGCATGTGACTGGCATAGCAGCAGCTACAACAGACAACGCGCTTGGGATTGCAGGCCTTGCTGGCAATTGCAGGGTAATTATTATACAGATATTTGACAGCCAAACACGTTCATCCTTTGAATTGTTTAAGAATGGAATAGAATCTGCTGTGGACAATGGGGCTCATGTCATAAATCTCAGCGGTGGAGGTGTCGGATATAGCTATCAAGTAGAGTCAGCGATTACATATGCGTTGTCTGAAAATCGTACAATAGTAGCCTCTGCTGGGAACAACAACTGCGACTTGGTTGATTTTCCTGCATCATTATCCATAGAGCTCCCTAATGTAATTGCTGTAGGATCTACTCAACCCAACGATATAGTTTCAAGCTTTAGTTCCTGTGGGCCAGAGGTTACTTTGGTGGCACCGGGTGGAACAGGTAAGCCTTTCAACAATAATGATTTATATTCAACGACACCAAGTTATCCATTTTTTTTGGAACGATATGGAGTATCACGAAGCTATGGGTACATGGCTGGAACATCAATGGCTGCACCTCACGTTACTGGTGTTATAGCATTAATACGATCTATAAACAACAATCTATCTACTAACGGCATTCGAAACATTTTGGTACAATGCGCTGATAAAGTGGCTGGCATGGGTGGGCAAAACTTTACCAATGAATATGGCTACGGCCGCATCAATGCCTATGAAGCCCTCAAATACACCGTTGAAAACTACGGTGGCAGCCTCACCGGCCCAATTAAATTCACCGAAGATATAACCTTAAGCAACGGAGTCACCCTAAACATTGGCGACCCGAACGGCCCACCGACAACCCTTACCCTGGAGGACGGAGTAACATTGACCGTATCTTCAGGCGCCACTTTGAACATAGACAACAGCGTTGATTGCAGCAATTTCGGTGTCGGCGCCCAAATAATTTGTAATGGCACTTGCACAGGCTCGCTAAGTTGTCTTGAGGGTTGCACGACCCACACCTTGACAACCTTTGCTCAGGGCAGCGGTAATATTGACGTGTCGCCAATTGCCGTTGTTGGCCCGGAAGGTACGAGTAGTTCTTATTGTGAAGGAACACAAGTACAATTGACCGCCAATCCGGACGCATGCTGGGTTT
>JAJCYK010000152.1 GCA_029262935.1 Cytophagales bacterium
TACTACGGTAAACAAATGCCATGGTTTTAAAAAGGTGCTTTCCGCATTGGCCTTATAACTGTCCGGAACCACTATGTCCCTACCGTGTTCCGCTACCGTATCAAATGCGCCCTGTGGTACCAGGTAAGTGGAGATAAGAGCTAGAATCATAATTACGAACAGTAAAACTAGCGTATGGGGAACCTTGATTTGTTTCATAAAATTCTCGCGATTGGAGCGGTAAGATAAGCTAGAATTTGAGAATTAGAAACAAGCCCTTAATAATTGTGATAAGAAAGGGACCAATGCAAAACAGCAATAACGATCGTGTCCGATACAAAAAACAAACAAGTACGACTATGGGAGAACTACCACATCATAACTCCTGTATCACCGCTTGAGTAATTTGAGTACAATCGAATCCGCAACACATACTTCCTCCAAGGATAAAGACGAACGGATATTTTTGAATTTAAGCGTGTACCACTATCATCATCACCTTGTAGAAATTTGAGTTCTCCGTTCACTTCTTCGAATAACACCATCACCGTATCTGAGTTACCAAAGGTTTGCAGAGTATAGGTTCGGGTGGCATCTGGTTGCACCAAATAATTTTTCTGCTCTGCAGGTAGTAACGATAACATATCGAAGTGGAAAGGTGTTAAAGTTTCATACTGAGATTCTTTCAGTTTCGGATAGAAACGCTTAACTTCTTGACGGTCTATTTCGGACAACCCTAAGGCTGGTTGAAGCCCTGCGGCATACTGTTCTGGACTTATAATTAACCCAGAGGCAAAGGAGTAATGCATGATAGAATCCGGATCCCAAGCAGATCCTTCAGACTCGTCTGGTGCTAATTTCCTAAGCACATTGTGAAAAGTGGTTTCTTGAGACCAATTGTTTGGGGGGCCACCAAAGTAATCGTAAACGGCGTTTTCGTTCCAAATAATTCCAGCAAAAGGGTTCTGATGTTCATGTGGAAACCCTAGGGTGTGCCCGACCTCATGGACTGCAGTATCCACACCTCTGGGGTCTTGATTCAGGTCCCAACCCAAATTCATGGTTCTTTCAAATTGACCTGGAATATCGATTACATCCCTGCCTAGGTAGGACCAAGATCGCCCATCTCTAAGAAAACCAATACGAACTTCGGCCTCTTCAATATCAGATATTTCCTCGAATTGTAAACCAATACCGACATCTTTCCAGATCTTAAAGGCTTCTCGTACAAAATCTCTATGGGTGTTGTCTCCCATGAAAGGTCCATTCGGGAAGAAATAGTAACGAATTTTGGTACCATTGACCCATTTCTTATCTATTAGCCTTATTAAATGTTCACGATGAGGGGAAACATCATGATCAAATTGACGCGCGGGTATTTCGGGCATACTGCAAAAATGGCCCGGATCCTTATGATTCCTTACGCTTCTCTTCTTTCCTAAAGAGGCTTCTAATTTCTCAAGTCGTTGTGTTAATGCCTGAACTTGTGCGGATAATGTTTTGGGAGTTTTTGCCATAGCTGTATGAATTTGATTGTGAAACAGGGTTGGTGCTACGGTGCCCTCATTTAACGAAGCAAACACCAACTAATTTTATTTTACTGGTCTATCATTTATAGTTGAATTATAAAATAGTAACCTAAATACCGATCACCATAATTCGGAAAAGACTAAACTTTAATTTAGTTTGCAGTAGATGAAAGTTCTTGAAAATTCCCTTTTTCAACACCTGCTTTTAGTAGTAATAATATTGCTATTAGCTTGGATATCGTCGCGTATTGTAAAAGCTATTCTAAATAGACTGCTGAATAAATCTTCTGCTGATTTACGAGTGGATCCTACCAAATTTTATTTCTTAAAGAATGCTACAGACACCATCATTTTGGTATTGGCATTAATCTTTGTTTTCTATAGTATTCCTGCACTAAGAAATATAGGCCTTTCATTATTTGCCGGGGCGGGAATCATCGCTGCGATTGTGGGTTTCGCCAGCCAACAGGCCTTTTCCAACATTATTGGAGGTATTTTTATTGTAATATTCAAACCGTTCAAAGTTGGAGATATCATTAATGTGAGCACCTATTTTGGGGAGGTTGAAGACATTACTCTAAGACATACCGTCATTAAAGGCTTAGAGAATCGACGTATAGTAATCCCCAACAGTACCATTAGCGCAGAAACTATTTTAAACTCAAGCTTGTATGACGAAAAGACTTGTGTTTTTTTGGAAATAGGCATCAGTTATGAAGCCAACATTGATCAAGCTTTTCAGATCATGACCGCCTTGGCAAAAAATCACCCAAGCTATTTGGACAATAGGAATAAAGGAGAAATTGATCAAGGAGTACCGGAGGTTATTACAAGAGTAACGGGATTTGGAGATTCGTCAGTTAATCTAAGGGCCCAAGTATGGGCAAAGGACCCCATCACAGCTTTTAATATGAAATGTGATTTGTACAAATCCATTAAAGAAACCTTTGATACTAATGGAGTAGAAATACCATATCCTCATCGCACCATAATACAAAAGAAACCCAACTAACCGAAGTTAATGGCTAAACGGCATTTTTCTAAAAAACAATCTAAGAGTGCCGGCCTACCCCCTGGTGCTCTAATTCATTTAGGAGAGCAGTACTCCGAAAACGTTTCGTTGGAGTTGCTGGGATATTCTAAAAGCAAAGTGTCCCACCATGTGGGGAGTACAATTGAAATTCTTAAGAAAAATTACCAACCCCAGCAGATTAATTGGGTCAATTTGGTGGGACTTCATGATGTGACTGCTGTAAAGGACTTAGGCGAATTCTTTGGGCTACACGTGCTGCTCTTAGAAGATATATTAAATACTGGTCAAAGGGCCAAGGTGGAATTCTATAAGGACCATTTAAGTTTGAGTTTAAAAATGTTTCATCATTTTGAAGGTCAAGAAGTTCACTATGAACAGATTGCTTTAGTACTGGGAAAGGATTATGTAATTTGTTTTCAGGAACGAGAGGGGGACGCCTTCGATACCCT
The DNA here is from genome assembly GCA_029262935.1 of Cytophagales bacterium. Classification (GTDB taxonomy): domain Bacteria; phylum Bacteroidota; class Bacteroidia; order Cytophagales; family Cyclobacteriaceae; genus JAJCYK01. The sequence continues at coordinate 2,991 of JAJCYK010000152.1, forward strand.
AAGAGAGAGACTAAAAAGTGCGCAAGCCAAAGCGATGTTAAAGAGTGCAGATTATCTTTTTTACCGCTTGATTGACATTATAGTGGATACACATTATGCTGTTTTGGAGCACATTGGTGAATCCATCGAAAGGGTTGAAAAGCAAATATTTTCAGATCCAACTCCTAATACCTTGCAAAACATTCAAACGCTTAAAGGGGATTTAATCTATCTTCGACGCATTGTGGTGCCTTTGCGGGAAGCAATCGCCAAAATCATACGAGAGGAACCGGAGTTGATACGGGAAGATACCGTCAAGTATTTGAATGATGCCAACGACCACATCATCCAAGTCAGTGAGTCTGCTGATAGCTATCGCGACACCATTTCTTCTTTGACTGATATGTATATGACAGTAATTAGTAACCGTATGAATGAGGTGATGAAGGTACTAACCATAATTGCTACCATTT
>JAJCYK010000153.1 GCA_029262935.1 Cytophagales bacterium
CTCCGTGAAGCGATCGCTGTGACCAATGAAAGCATTATTACCCTCACGGTGTACACCGATTCCCAAAACATTATCGGCCTGCCCACAAGGCGTGCCCGTCTTGAACGAAGCGATTATTTCTCTAAAAAGAATAAGCGGTTAAATAATTATAAGTTGTACCAGGAATTTTATCAATTAAACGACCAACTAAAATGCAATTTGGTTAAGGTAGTAGGCCATCAAGTGTCAAGTAAGAAAGATGCCATCGATAAACGATTTGCTTTGGTTGATCAAGCGGCCAGAGGTGCTTTAAAAGAAGAATTTTAGTCTGCAGTTATTATGCGCGGTATTTGATCCTTTTTCTTTGACATCTGCCTCTCCATGCGTTTTCGTCCTTTTTTTGTAATTTGACCTTCATGACCCAATCCCGTCAGCTTGCTGCCATCATGTTCACAGATATTGTTGGCTACACCGCCTTAATGCAAAAAGATGAGCAAGCGGCATTACAAGCCCTCAATAGATTCAAGGATGTACTGCACCAACTCAGTTCTGAGCATGAAGGGCGGATCGTACAATACTTCGGCGATGGTTGTTTGCTGTCCTTTGATAGTCCCACTCAGGGAGTCAATTGTGCCCTGGCTTTGCAAAAAGCATTTAGCACCAACCCTCGAGTACCGGTGCGTATTGGTATGCATCTCGGAGAAGTGGTATTTCAAAATGAGAACGTATTTGGTGATGGCGTGAACATCGCTTCACGGGTGGAGTCTATGGGTGTAGCCGGGGCTATTTTAATGTCCAAATCAATCCGTGATCAAATCAAGAATAAAGCGGCTTTTCAATTAATCTCTTTAGGGAGTTTCGAATTTAAGAATATGGAAGAGCCTATGGAGGTTTATGCTTTAGCCAATGAAGGCCTCCCTGTACCAAAAAGAGCGGACCTTAAGGGCAAATTTGCAAGCCATCAAACCCCCTCCAAATCAACCAGTAGGATGTCGTGGATGGTAGCCACGGCGCTGATTGCCCTGGTGGCACTTGTGGGTTTTTTATTGAAGGACAAATTCTTGCAGCCATCATCCACAGATCAAGCCAAAGTACTTCCAGCAACACAAAGGTCCATAGCAGTGCTACCCTTTACCAATATTAGCGATGATAAGGACCAGGACTATTTTTGTAATGGCATTGCCGAGGACATTCTCAATGACCTGGCCCATTTAAAGGACGTAAGAGTTGCGGCCAGAACTTCCAGCTTTGCCTATCGCAACCAGGACCAAGACATCCGTGAAATAGGTATAAAACTGGGTGTAGACAATATTGTTGAAGGTGGGGTTCAGAAAGACGGAAATAAACTACGGATCAACGTACAGTTAATAAATGTGGCAGATGGCTTTAGCTTGTGGTCCGCGCAATACAATAGGAATTTGCAGGACATATTTGCCGTGCAAAACGAAATAGCACAAAGCATCGTACAAGCCTTAAAAATAGAGCTAAACGGTAAAGAGAAACAGGATCTTGCCAAGGTGGCCACCCGGGATGCTCAAGCCTACGATTTCTACATACGGGGTAGAGATTATTTTCATCAAGCACACAAAGACAAAATACAACTGGCCATCCAAATGTTTGATAAAGCCATTCAAAAAGATGAAAACTATGCCTTAGCATTCGCAGGTCTGGCGGATGGCTATTCGTATACCTATATGTTCTACGATAGCAACCCGGAAAATTTGGATCAAGCCCTGGCGGCCAGTCAAAAAGCCCTCGAACTAGACCCTGAGCTTGCTGCAACCCATGTGGCCAGGGGCCTTGCTTTATCACAGAACAAGCAATTTAAAGAAGCCGCCAGAGCATTTGAGACAGCCATAAAAATAAACCCTGAGTATTATAGCGCCTATTATGAGTATGCCAGAACCACGAGAGCACAAGGTGAATTAAGTAAATCTCTGGACCTTTTTAAAACGGCCGCATTAATTGAGCCGGATAACTACCAATCAGCACTCTTCTTGGTAACCGCCTATGAAGATGTTCAATTAGTAAACGAAGCAAAACGAGCCAACATTCGGGGCTTGGAAGTAGTAAAAAGGCACATTGATATCAATCCTGAAGACTCGCGAGCCATGTATCTATATGCCCAATCACTGATCCGGGTAGGTAAGGGCGAAGAGGCCCTTTCATGGGTAAATAAGGCCATTTTACTGGACCCGGACGAACCGGCACTCTTGTACAATGTGGCCTGTATTTATTCCTTATTAGGGGAAGTTGATGAGGCACTAGACTACTTAGAGCAAACTATTGCCTTGGGTTATGCCTCTCGGGAATGGATTGACCACGATTCGGATTTGGACCCCATTCGGAACCTACCCAGGTTTAAAAAGATATTGGAGAAAATGAGATAGGGGTTCATGGTACTTCTTACAAGGCTAGGCGTATAACTTCAAACCCAAGAGAACTACCCATTAGATCTTTCCGGAAGATGCATCTGAGACGTCGTATATAGTAATGGGTTTTGTAAATCCTTTTATTTTGACCCTAATTTTACCCACGGGGTCCACGAATCCCTCAACACTGCTGAACGTCTTTTCAGTAATCAAGATTTGACTTGGAAATGTTAGCGATTCTAATCTTGCTGCGAGATTTACTGTTTCTCCAATAACGCCATACTTCATTCTTTCTTTTGAACCAATATTCCCCACGATAAGATTGCCACTATTTATTCCAATACCCATTTCTAAGCCAGGAAAGTCCTTTTGTCTGAGCTGTTTATTTACTTTCACAAGTGCTCCTTGCATTTCTCTGGCACATTTTACGGCTTTTGCTGCGCAATTGCCCACATGCTTTGGTGCACCAAAAACTACGAGAATGCCATCGCCAAGAATTTCATTGATATATCCTTCATTTTCATGGATGATGGATATCATTTCCGTAAAATATATGTTGAGAATTTCTACAATTATTTTTGCTTCATACTTTTCAGACAATTGTGTAAAACCCCGCAGGTCGCTCATTAAAACTGTAGCAAATTTGTCTTCTCCTCCTAATTTGGGTGGTATATTTTCACTAATAACTCTTTCTAATAATGCTTCGCTCATATATTGACCAAACAGCTGATGATAGAACTGATTTGATCTTTGTAAGTCTTGGTTTAGTACCTCCAACTCTCTTTGTGATTCTTTTATTTGATCTTGTATGTCTCCTAATTTAAACATCCGAATACGTTCATTCAGAAGCTTACCTATCATCTTAAAAATCCTTATATCTGTCTCATTCAGTTTTCTCGGAACGGTGTCTGCCACACACAACGCACCCACCTTATTTCCTAATAAACTTACTAGCGGAAAGCCGCCATAAAATCTAATTTTTGGTTTGTTTATTACCATTGGATTATCAAAAAACCTGGCATCCTTGGTGGTGTCTTCAACTAATAAAACTTCGTCTTGCAAAATTGTGTGGCCACAAAAAGAAGTTTTTCTATCAGAGGAATCAAAACTCAATCCACACGAGGCATGAATTTTTTGCTCAATGCTTTCAATTGAAGAAATATAGGCAATAGGCATTTTGAGACATCTGGACAAAATCATAATAACGCCATCAAATTGTTCCTTTTTATCAGCACTGGATAAACTCAATGACAATACATCGGCAAGCCTTTCAGTTTCGTTTTCTGGTAGAATAGCTTCTTGCATCTTGTGGGGTAAGTAGTATTTCCAATCAGGTTGATATTAATATAACTCCACATTGAGTAAGGCTAAGTATGATGCATAACATAGTGATCGAAAAAATTACTCCAATCATTAATTAAGAGGTGAGCAATTCATATGAAACCTAACCTTTGTGGCCTAACCCAATCTAACCGCTAATGGCTTTCAAGTAACGATTCAACTCTTGCCGGACTTTGGGAAATAAAAACAACAGTCCGATCATGTTGGGAAAGACCAAGGCCAAGATCATTGCATCAGAAAACTTAATCACGGCATCTAAGGTTATGGCTGCACCCAAAACGGTAAATATTAAAAAGATCAATTTGTAGCTTATATCGCTTACCCGACTGCGTCCGAAAAGATACTTCCAAGCCTGTAGGCCATAGTAGGACCAAGACAACATAGTAGAAAAAGCAAACAACACTACGGCCAGGGCCAGTACATAGGAGGACCCTTTAATACCTGATTCAAAAGCCATAGAGGTCAAATTAACCCCACCAATGGACTCCCCGGTAGCGGTAAGGGTTACTTCATTGTTGGCGACCACTCCATAGGTAAAGGCGCCCTCCATATTGAAGGTAATGATCACCAATGCGGTAATGGAGCACACTACTACCGTATCAATAAAGGGCTCCAATAAACCTACGAGCCCCTCTGACGCCGGATACTTGGTGTTTACTGCGGAATGCGCGATAGCGGCAGAGCCTGCTCCTGCTTCATTAGAAAATGCCGCCCTTCTAAACCCCTGGATCATGACGCCAATGATTCCTCCCGTTATGGTCGCCTTTGGTGAAAAAGCCTCTTTAAAGATCAGTGCGATGGCGTCATCGATTTGGCTAAAATTTGAAAACACGATAAACAAAGCGGCAGCTACGTACAACGCCGCCATAAAAGGGACAATCTTTTCAGTAACTTTTGCAATCCGCTTGATACCGCCAATGATCACCACGCCCACCATGATAGCAAATAGGATCCCTAAAAGCGTCCCCGTAGCGGAGCCTTCTATTCCAAATCGGGTTACAATTTGAGCTGCGGCCTGATTGGATTGAAAAGCATTACCGCCGCCAAAAGAAGCCCCAATACACATTATGGCAAAGATTACTGACAGAATCTTTCCTAAGCGTTGCCAACCCATCTCCTTAAACCCCCGGCTTAAATAATACATGGGTCCTCCGTAAACGTTGCCCTGGGCATCAATGTCTCGATATTTTACTCCCAAAGTACATTCTACGAATTTTGATGACATCCCCAATAACCCGGCTAGCACCATCCAAAAGGTCGCTCCAGGTCCTCCAATGGATATCGCCACGGCAACCATGGATATATTGCCCAGCCCTACGGTGCCTGAAACGGCGGTAGCTAATGCCTGAAAATGATTGACCTCACCCTGGTGTCCCTCTTGCCTGATGGTATCAATAATATCCCCATCTACCGTTAATACAGTATCGGTAGTTACTGGCACATTAGAACCTTCTACATCATCGTATTTGCCTCTGACCACGTTGATGGCTAATGGAAACCTTCTGATGTTTATAAACCCAAAATAGAGGGTAAATAAGGTGGCTCCAAACAACAGCAAAATGAGTACTATGGGAATATCGTAAGGCCCAATGGGAAGTTTTGTGAATACCAGGTCTTCCCACCACTGCGCTACTGGCATAAAGTTTTCGTTAATTTTTTCATCTATGCCTTGCCCTGACAATAAGTTGGAGCATGCCAGGGACCCCAATAGGAGCAGTATTCTTTTTCTCATCATTGGTCGTGTGAATGTTTCACGAAAAATGGCAGAAAAGCGCTTTCAGATGAGAGTTTGTCGGAATAAATGTAAAAATGTCAGTAACTGTAGTACTGACATTTCTGTTGTACGAAGTATGTTGGAGGTCTCTTATGAGGTGGTAATAGTAAATTTAAGGAAGGCACTAATGCTCCTTTTCATAGTGCTCTTGGAGCAGGTCTTCTGCATAATCGCTGGTCAAATCACGCACTACAGAATGCACATGATTCGCATTGTTTTGGACATTGTCATATTCAATAAGCAAAGTAGGACCTTGGATTCTATAATAATGGCCAGTACCTGGTTGTAGTCCACCAGCCCAGGCAAAAGAAAGGTTTGTGATACCTGCTTGCTTTATCTTTTCCCGTAATTGTTTTGCATACTCCATCTGGAAATTATCAATATAGACATTCAGGAGTTGATCAAATATATGCTGTTGATCAGCATTCAATGCCCCGTAGGAAATGCCCATGGGCTTTAGGTGACTAACCTGTCGCTTATTTCCAGTGATTATCTCTCGGGGTGCAACATCCGCAAAACGGGCAATTTTCAGTTGTTCACTGTCTAACGCCTGTACTAACTTAAATCCCCATAGCGTCTCTTGTTTTAAAACTTCCTGGCCCTTTTGGGGTGCCACTGTTACTATACCGGGATTGGATCCCAAAAACGAGGGCGTTGATGACAACAGATCTCCTCGAGCAGCAGTAAAATTTAAAGAGATGTGATGGCCCTCAAACCTCCACCCCCAAAAACCCGTAGGTGAGGGCGTTCCAAAAATACAGAAATGATAATTGAGTGGATCACGTCGTAAAGACCCGTCCGACATTCTGCCTTGATCGTTTTCGATAATGGCCAAGACCGCTTCCAGTTCCATGATAGCACGAGTCTTTGTGTAACCCTGCGTACCTAAAGATGCTTTCAACAAAGCTACAGCTGCTGCGGATTGACGGTCATTGAACTGATTAAAGGTAGGACCTTTACGAATAATGGGTACAAAATTCATATTGAACCTTTCGTCATCTGTTAAGGAAAACTGAGCCTCCTCTCTTAACTGTGGTGAAAGTGTCTCCAGAAAGTCATTTGCCTTTGTTGAAAGGTCTTGCGCCGTCACATTTGAAGAGCAGATCAACCAAATGATAATAAACTGCCAAGGCAATTTTCGGATTAAGACGGTCACTTTAGAGTTAGTTTTCATTGATTTTGGCAGGCAAACTGCTTTTATTCCTAAGTTATTGATTTAAATAGTGTTCCAGCCAACCTACCCACCTATCATACACGTCTTTTTGATTTAATGGGTCTGATGGAAAATGACCTCCCCCCGGGTAAGCAATGAACTTTGTAGGTATATGGTTCGCCAATAATGCGTGGTATAATTTATAGGACCCCGTTACAGAAACAATTTGGTCTTCTACTTTGGACATTATTAAGGTAGGCGTTTGAATTTTTGCTAGGTTTTTCATGGGCGACATATCAAAGTGTAGTTCGTAGTTATCCCCAACCCAAGGAGAATTGGTAATGGCATGACGCAAGGTTAAATTCATGCGTGTAAGGCTGGTCATATCCGTATAATCTACCGGTGGCGCTCCAGCCACGGCCACCTTCCAAATGGTAGGATACCGACCGAGCAGCCAAGAAGTCATAAATCCTCCGTAAGACCATCCTGAAACCCCGATTTTGCTTTCATCAATAAACCCTTTGGCAACCAACTGTTGAACTCCCGCCATAACATCCTTTCCGGGGCCTTCTCCCCCATCGTTCATGATGGCTTCCTGGAAGGCATCTCCCCTATTATTACTACCTCGATAGTTCGGTTGTAATACTATCCAACCTTTACCGGCCATGCGCTGGGCCATAGGGTTAAAAGATTCCGAGGAAGAAGCCGTTGGTCCCCCGTGGATAAAAAGAACTAAAGGATAGCGCTTTTCTTCGGAAAAGTCCGGAGGATATGTGACCACGCCGTCTGCAGTCATGTTATTATCGGTTTCCCAATTGATGCTTTCCACTTTTCCTAAAGCCATATTTTTAAATGTCTCATTAAAGGAGCTTAGCTTTTGGGGTTTGTCTTTTAAGCTTTCAACATAAAATATTTCCGGGGGTTGATTCCCTGTAGAAGCTACCATCGCAATCTTACCTTTCTTATTCACCACGAGATTTGAAATAACATAGCTATTACTAAAGGGTGTCTCTTGAACTTCACCATCGAGCGTAATTTTCCACACCCCATCTAAAGTACCCTGCTGACCAAAGGCTATCACACCTTTTCCTTTAGGAAGCCAAAAGAACGATTTGAAGTTTCTATCCAATGCCTCAGTAATATTTACGGGTCGCGTCTCACCAAGGTGAAAGAGTAAATCGCGCATGCCTGCGGGATTTTTATCAAGAGCACTATAATATATCATGCCGTTTCCTTTGGGGGCAAATTGAGGGGCGAATTCAAACCCCAATTGCACGGATAAGGCTGACAAGGTATTTGTTGAAAGTTCAAAAAGCATCACTTTATTCCGGTTCCAATTCGAGGGGTACGCGCTTAATTTTTTAGTAAATGACACGCTTTCGCCATCCGCAGACCAGCTAAGGTCAGAGCTTATAGTCCAGGAGCCCTCAGTCAAACGAGTCATCTTCTGCATCTCCAGGTCCCAGAGATGCAAGTGGGTGGATGGGCTAGCACCTTGCTCTAAATAACCATGTGGCCCTACTTCAAAGGCCTTAACAAAAGGTTCCGGTGAGAGCGCTTCCATTTTCGGATCTTGAGCCAAATAAGCGACCTTTGTTTCATCCGGGCTCCAACGATAATGGGTTATACCGGTAGGATGAGCGCTGGTTTTAATTAATTTTCTCTCCGGGTAGGTTTCTATGAACAACTGAGTATAACCTTTTTCTGTAGCTAGAAAAGAAAGGTATTTCCCGGAAGGTGACCAGGTAACGGCCCTGACACCCTGCTGATCAAAATCAAGTTTCACATTGGTGTTTGCGGCAATATCCAGTACATAGTGTTCTGAATTCCATTGGTTGGAGTCCCAATTGGCTTTACGAGTGGTAAATAGCAGGTGTGCTCCATCTGGAGAAAATTGTAAACCGCGTATACTAACCGCGTGCTCCATATAAGAATCCCAGTTAAATGAGGGTAAGTCGCTTTGAGCTGGCAAGCTGATACTGGCCAAAAAAACGCCGAACAATACGATAAGCTTCAAATGGTTTTTCATACTTTTTTATTTTAATCTAGTTGCTTCTAGGTATACCAACTTAGTATTTCGTTTTAATTCCCTGGGGAATCGGGCAGTGAAATATTTTGCATAGGTAGTTTCAAACGCACTTTACGTTCTCGTTTGTCTGATAGTTCGAACAAGGTGTTTTTTAAGGGTTGTTCATGCTGCTCTTTGGTCCAACAATCTTTTCCAAACACACCATCTAGCAAAGCGGTTAACAGCCGCTTTATCTGATTGTGGTCATTGATGTCGTAACGCTTTAAGCTCCTGACATCGTTTTTGGGCTTAATCTCCAGCCAGTCCGAGCCTTCCAAACGACGCTTGACAAATGTCAACAACAACTCATACAATGCTGGAGTAAGTGCAAAGGATTCTCCAGATTGACCGGGTACCCCTTTAAGCGCCACGGTATGAAGGAACTTATCTTGCTCTTTGGTCCTGTTTAGCACTAAGAACAAGTTTTCGGCGGTCGGAAGTACGTTTTCTACCAGTTCTTTTACCCAGCTTAGCGATAGCGCAAAGAAGATCATGATCAAGGAGGTCTTGAATATGGCTGAGAATAGAGTAAGGTTCACATTTGACCCTGTGAGCTTAAAGAGTTGGGCTGCAAAAGTAACTAGAATGCAAGCTATAGACAGATAAGCCAAGATCATTAAACGGCGCTTGGCAAAAGACCAAAAAAGCACACAACCTAAGAAGATCAAGGTAAGTGTAGCATAATACACATCCAATTCACTAATGAGACCTCCTTCCTCCCGGCTTATCATTTTACTGATAGTAGGCAGCACAGAAAAAAGAAAAGGAAGGCCTACCAAATAGTACCAGTATTTCGATTTTATAAAGCCAGAAAATGCCGGTGGTAAGTAACGAAACCAGGGCAGCGCAAATAAAATGAACAAACTATTGAACAAAGAAAGAATACTGCGCCACCCTTCCAGTATAACTCCGGATTGGGGTTGATGGGTAAAATAGACCTCAACAGCACCGGAAGCGCTCCAGCAAAGTACGGAAAGCGCCAGCCAGACTTGACCTAAATCGCCTCTCTTCCGGCCAATATGCCACCAAATGCCCATTAAAGCTAAAAAAGCAAAAAGGCATACGGTCAATTGCCACCAACCATAAAACGACAGCAGTTGGTTACTAGTTAATTGCTCCACAAGGGTTTGTTCTGGCATGTAGACGGGAACTCTTAAGTCGAATCCTAAACATATTTAGGAACTCAAGGCCACTTTGTCAAATTTACCAGCACTAATTATTGGATGAACAAGAAAGGAACACCAGCCCTTCAAGCCAGAAATCAATTTTCAGGTGCCGGACCGAATCCGCTTTATGGTATCCAAAGTATTTTGAACCGATTGTGTGAGGGCCTCAAAATCTTTGTTGGCCACAATTTCTTTGCTGATCATTTTGGATCCCATGCCCACACAAGTAACGCCAGCCTCAAACCAGCCTCGTAGGTTAGATTCGTCAGGGCTAACACCACCCGTAGGCATAATGCTGGTCCAAGGGCTGGGCCCTTTGATGGCCTTGACAAATCCTGGGCCGAGCTGACCGCCAGGGAAGATCTTTACGATCTCTGCCCCTAATTCTTCGGCGCGGGCAATTTCTCCTAAAGTCATGCAACCGGGAGCCCATAATAGCTTCTTGCGATTACAAACTAGGCCGATGTCCTCCCTTAAGACAGGTGTCACTACGAAATTCGCTCCAAGTTGCATATACAGAGATGCAATGGCAGCATCGGTTACAGATCCTACGCCTAAAATCATTTCTGGCAATTCCTCCTCAGCATATTTAGAGATCGCGCTAAAAACTTCGTGTGCAAAATCCCCCCGATTGGTAAATTCTAAAACTCGGGCTCCTCCTAAATAGCAAGCCTTAACTAATTGCTTCGCTAAATCTGCATCAGGATGATAAAACAAAGGCACTAACCCTGTTTCAGCCATGGCCTGGGCCACCTGAATTCTTGTAAATCGACTCATAATTTAGTGGGACACATTAAGTGAATAAAACCATACCTGGGCATAAGCTCCCTGCTCGGTGGATTGTAAGTAATTTCCAGCTTTGAAATAGTTCTCAAAGGGCCATTTTTGTAAATGAGTATCTTCATAAACTTTGCTTTCCTCATTCAGCTTAATCTCCATTCGTCCAGAGGAAACGATAATTTGCAGGTCAAAGGTATTATCATTTACCTTTTGATCAAAATAAAATGCTTCATCATCGACCCAAGCGGTTTTTTCTAAGATTTGCAAGTCACTACTATTTTCATCCACTAAAACTTTACGCGCTACCCGAATTTTACTATCCTGAAAGTATACCTTTAACAAGGGAGGGGCATCACTATCATCCGTGCCCAACAATGTTTTTTGAGCATGTGATAAGCGGCCATGAATTTGCATAATTATGGTACGATGACCTGTAGAGATTTCCGGGACTTTGAGTGTTCCAGAAAGCGTTCCCCCTTGGTCCAAAGTCCAATTGGTGGTGTTGTCTCCGGGAACTAGTTGCTCCCGGAGTTCCGTCCTGGAGTACTTACTATTTGGGGTTGCTATACCTGAATAGGAGCAAAAGAACACCAAAGCGCCATCTGGAGAATCATACAAATAAGGACTTATATGATTGTTGGTATGATAATCAAAGGGGTAAACGTATTCATCAGCATTGCCGTCTGCATCTTTATCGGTAGGTAGCGTTAATTTCCAATGATCCAATGCCACCTGTGTTATCGAAGGGGCCACGAGGTCAGGCTCACGATCACAATTTATACAAATAAGCGCCATTAATAGAAACATGCTCATGTTGTTATTCCCCACATTAGCGACTTACACGACCAGAGGCATCTCCACTCATTAATTTTTCTACTTCATCAATGGTCACTTGGTTGGCGTCACCATAAATGGTATGTTTCAAGCAAGAAGCAGCCACAGCATAGTTTAATGCTTTTTGATCTTCCTCAGGATAGTGAAGCAACCCGTAAATCAAACCGCCCATAAAGGAATCACCGCCGCCTACTCGGTCTACGATATGGGTTATCTGATAGGTAGGTGCCTCCAGGAATTCTTGGCCGTTGTAAAGCACACCGGACCAGCTGTTGTGAGATGCACTAATGGACCCTCTTAAGGTGGTGATCACTTTTTTGGCTCTAGGAAAACGATCCATCATTTTCACGCATACCGACTTATATGCTGCTGCCTCCACGGACGCCCCTTGTGTCACATCTACGGTATCCGGGTGAATACCGAAATGCTTTTCTGCATCTTCTTCATTGCCTAAAATAATATCACATCCCGCTACCAAGGCTGGCATCACATCTCCCGGCTCTTTACCATATTTCCACAATTTCTTCCGGTAATTCAAATCTGTAGAAACGGTGATTCCCAACCGATTTGCCGCTTGTATAGCTTCCAAACAAACGTCCGCCGCTCCTTGAGAGATCGCTGGAGTAATACCTGTCCAGTGAAACCATTGGGCATCGGCAAACACCTTATCCCAGTCAATCATTCCTTTTTCAATAGAGCACATAGAGGAATGTGCTCTATCGTAAACCACTTTACTGCCACGAGACACGGCCCCGGTTTCTAAAAAATAGATCCCCAACCGTTCACCGCCAAAGACAATATTGTTTGTACCGACACCACGCTTGCGCATTTCCATCAACGCACAGGCGCCGATATCATTCTCCGGAAGTCGGGTAACAAAATCTACAGGAATCTTATAATTCGCTAAGGAAACTGCTACGTTACTTTCACCTCCACCATAAATGGCATTAAAGGTATTGGTCTGAGAGAATCTCAAAAATCCAGGAGGTGCCAGACGCAACATGATTTCACCAAAAGTGACCACTTTTTTCATTCTTGTGCTGCTCTTGGTTTATGAGAACAAAAGTCCTCCATTAACATCTACATTTGCTCCGGTCATAAAAGAAGCTTCTGAAGAGGCCAAACAAGCCACCAGGTTAGCTACCTCGCAAGCTTCCCCCTCGCGTCTAAGTGGCGTACCGCCTGCGACTTTAACCCGAACTTCATCTTTAGTAAAAGTATCATGGAAAGAAGTAGCTATCATACCGGGACATAGTGCATTTACGCGAATATTTTTAGGGCCTAGTTCTTTGGCCATAGCCCTGGTAAAGGTCATAACCGCCGCTTTCGAAGTAGCGTAAGCAGAAGCCCCAGGACCTCCCCCATCTCTACCGGCTTGGGAAGCAAAATTAATGATGGAAGCACCAGAACCCATATGGGGCACCACGGCTTTGGTAGTCAAAAAGGTGGATGTCATGTTTAACTGCATAATGTAGTTAAAGAAATTTTCATCCATTTCTTGCAAACTCTTCCGTGCAACTAGTCCTCCGGCCACATTAACCAAGATGTCAATATTTGATCCGTATGCTGACAAAGTTTCAGCTACTAAATTAGCCACGTCCGCTTGTTTTGTCATATCACCGGCCACGGCAATACCTTCTCCGTCACAAGCTTTTATTAATTCCAAAGTACGATCGGCAGCTTCTTTATTGTTAAAGTAATTTACCACCACTTTTGCACCCATGGAAGCTAGTTTTACTGATACCGCACGGCCGATGTCCCGGGTTCCACCAGTAACTATAGCAATCTTACCATTTAAGTCCATATATAGATTATTTAAGTTTAATATTTAAGTTCATTATTAAGTACCCCTTACCGGGCCAATTTTTTTACATAAAGCATATATCGCTAGCACGCCCAAAGGCACAAAGACAGCAATAATCACAAAAGCTGGAGTATACGACGTTTCCGTTATTACCGGAATTAAAAAATTCATTATGATCACTGAGGTAACACCCACGGTGCCACCTAAGCCAGCCAAACTAGCTACTGATTTCCCACTGAATAAATCACTGGGAATGGTTTGAATATTGCTAATGGCAAATTGAAAACCGTAAAGTACTACCGCTACGATCAAAACAAACTTTAATGGAGTATCAGCCACCAGAATGGTAGCTATCAATCCTAGAAACATCAAAATACCCCCTATAGTAATGGTTTGCTTTCTTGCTTTGTCCACCCCAACTTTTACGATTTTCTGACCGGCATACCATCCTCCGGAAACACTACCTAATGCGGCACCGACATAAGGGACCCAAGCAAAAAGGCCTATTTGTTTTACATCAAATCCATATTGGTCCGCTAGATAAATGGGCATCCATCCTACAAAAAGCCACCAAATGGGCTCTAGAAAGAAGCGGGACACCAGTACCGCCCATGATTCTCGGTATGAGAGGATGGTTCCTAAAGATAAAACCTCATTTTGCTCATTCTCTTCAGCTATTTGTTGATCTGCTAAAATATATTCTCGTTCTTTTTGTTTGATCCAGGGATGTTTGTCCGGGCCCATTTTATTAATCCAAAGCCAAGGTATTACCCATAGTAAACCTAAAGAGCCGACAATTACAAAGGTGATCCTCCAACCAAAACCGAGGTAAAGAAAAGCAATCAAAGGAGGGGCAATCACGGAACCAATGGAAGCACCTGCATTAAAAATGCCTTGAGCAATGGCACGTTCTTTTATGGGAAACCACTCAGCATTGCTCTTTACAGCTCCTGGCCAATTGCCTGCTTCTGATATACCAAGTACCGCCCGGAAAAAACTAAAAGAAAGTAACCCGCTGGCCAACGCATGCAAAGCGGTAGCACTACCCCAAACGGCAATAGTTATTACATAGCTAATACGCGTTCCCAGCTTGTCGAACATCCGGCCCGAGAGCGCCTGTCCCAAGGCATATGCGATCAGAAACACGTTCAGCATTATGGCATAATCATAATTGTCGAAACCAATGTCCTTTTCTATACTGGGCCACATGACAGAAAGAGCGGTGCGGTCTATATAATTAATGATGGTTGCCAAGCCAATTAAGGCAATAATCCACCATCGTAATCCATTTACTTTGAGTCCCATAGTTTTATTTTATAAACTCTTCTCTTAAAGGGCTGAATACATCAATCAATACACCGCCCTGCGTACAAATGCACCCATGTGATATGTTCGGAGGGATATAGAAGGAATCACCTCCTTTAAGTGTGCGTGTTTGATCACCAATGGTTAACTCAAATTCACCGCTTTCCACATAAGTAACTTGTGAATGGAAATGGTCGTGTAGTTCACCGATGCCGCCCGCGTCAAATTTGACTTTCACCAACATGATTTTGTCGTCAAATGCTAGTACTTGTCGTTTTAGTCCGGGTCCGACTTCTTCCCACGGAATGTCCTTTCCAAATAAAAATTCATCACTTCTTGTTTCTTGGCTCATGGGTTTCAATTTGTATGTTTCTTTGTTACCTGATAGGGTCCGCGCCATTGCCTGGTGCTGCCCATCACTTCCAGTTGATGTGTTTGCTGTGGCGCATTGTCCATATTGCTAATGGATACCTCCCAGCTTAATTGATTGTTCCAGGTGATCTCAATCACTGAATACTGGGTGTCATGATGCAGTAATTTTAAACTCTGAATCTTTGAGTGCGCGTTTACCGCCATTTCACCTACGGGGTCATAGCTTCCGTGAGGTTCAATCAAGGAAACGAATAGTGCATTTAGGCCTTTTTTTCGAATCATCAGACCAGCGTCTCTGCGCAGATTAAACTCAGGATCATTGGCCCCTAGCCGAGTAAAGGTCAATTCATCATCGGCCTGCACCAAGGAGGTAAGTGTATAAAATCGACCCCCTTGTAGCCATGTTAGCTTAGCCATCCCTTCTGTAGATTGCCCAGAGGCTTCTCTCCACAAATGTTGATAGCCATTTTGAGATCCTAAAACGTACGGTTGCGGTGGAATATCGTATTTAAAATTTGTGGATATGACCTGGCCCTTAAAATAGAAAGGCAAGTCATATTGATGAGCCACTGTGTCCTCACCAACTCTAAATACATCCAGTACCAAGGGTTTTGGTAAGACCGGATCCTCTATTAACACCATGGTACGATGTAGCTCATTCCCGGGATAAGCATGCTGATCTTTGGCACTGGCAATTTGAAATGGAGCCTTAAGATGAGTAAAGTAACCATCAGAATGGTGTTGGCTGCCAACACTATAGGTTCCACCGAAATGAGATTGCTCATCCCTAATTACCGTATTGTGAGCTATCGTTTGCTTGGCCCAAGAAGTGTTTTCTTTTAAATAACCTCCGCCATTTTTTTGTTCAATATTGACAAACCGGGCTAGTCCATAATCCTGAATGATTTCATAACCGTTGTCGTATAGAGAGAAGGACAACTTATCATAATGTCCATGGCTTAAACCCTGGGCGGCATACTTCAACAACAAGCTCAGCTCGTCCTCTGCAGAGCCTGATCTGAAGATAGCAAGACCTCC
>JAJCYK010000154.1 GCA_029262935.1 Cytophagales bacterium
CCGACAATTACGACCAACAGCAAGCTTCTTTGGAAGGCCTATTGGATAAGGCGGTTGCTAAAAGGTTGGTGTCCGATGTACCTCTGGGTGCGTTCTTAAGCGGGGGCATTGACAGCTCTGTAGTTGTAGCACTAGCCAGTAGGCATTTGGATAAAATAAATACCTTCTCCATAGGGTTTCCCGACCAACCTTATTTTGATGAAACAAAATATGCGAATAAAGTAGCAGCGCATTTCAATACCAACCATCAGGTATTTGCTCTTAGTAATCAGGAACTTTACACTCATTTACAGGACATGTGGGATCACTTGGACGAGCCGTTTGCCGATAGTTCCGCTTTGCCTACCTACATTTTAAGCAAGTACACCAAACAGGTAGTAACTGTGGCGTTGTCTGGGGATGGAGCGGACGAACTTTTTGCTGGTTATCAAAAGCATGTGGGGTTTGAAAGAGCGTTCAAAGGAGGGGCCTATGCTAATATGGCGAGACTTTTAGCACCCATATCCAAGGTTATGCCCAAATCCAGAAATGGATCTATTAGCAATAAAATGCGTCAACTGGAACGTTTTGCTAGGGGACTATCCCAGGATCTTCCAGATCGATATTGGAGCTGGGCCACCCTGGCCTCAAGCCATCAAGTTAAGGATCTATTGAGTCAGGAAGTGAAAGCGCAACTGGCATTTCCTAATATTCAATCTCGCAAGCAAGCCATCTTAAACCAACTGCAAGGATCATCGGACATGAATGACGTGCTGCATACGGATATGCGATTGGTGCTACCTAATGACATGCTGACCAAGGTAGACTGGATGAGTATGGCTCATGGTTTGGAAGTACGAGTACCGTTCCTAGACCATGAATTAGTGGATTTTGCTTTTTCGTTATCTCCTGACCGCAAGATTCATGGAGCGTTTAGAAAGCGCATACTGCAAGATACCTTTAAAGGTGTGCTACCTTCAGATTTGTATAGAAGACCAAAAAAAGGTTTTGAAGTACCCTTGTTGTCCTGGATGCGAAGCGAACTGTCCGGGATTATTGAAAACCAATTATTGCACGATAACTTTATTAAGGAACAACAGATTTTCAACCCTGCTGCGATTGCCACTCTCAAGAAGAAATTAAAAAGTAGCAATGCAGAAGACAGTGCCGCTCGAATTTGGGCGCTGTTGGTTTTTCAAAATTGGTGGAAGCAATACATTCAATAACATCCTGTCTATAATATTAACATTTATCATTAATTTCGTTTCCTCAAATACAATCTAGTGGAAGCATACCTTAAATCACTTAGCACGGCACTTAATGGAGATCTTTTTACCGATCACCGAATGAGAGTGCTGTATGCCACGGATGCCTCGGCTTACCGCGAACTGCCCTTGGCGGTAGCTATTCCTAAAGACGAAGAAGATTTAGTGAAGTTGGTGCATTTTGCAAATGAACACCAGACTTCACTGATTCCAAGAACAGCAGGGACCAGCCTTGCAGGTCAAGTAGTTGGACAAGGAATAGTAGTTGATTTGAGCAATCACTTTACCGAAATACTAGAAATAAACGCGGAGGAAGGTTGGGTAAGAGTGCAACCTGGAATCGTACGCGACGACCTGAATAAATACTTAGCTCCTTTTGGAATGCTATTTGGACCGGAAACCGCCACCGCTAATAGGGCTATGATAGGCGGAATGATTGGTAACAATTCCTGCGGGGCTAATTCAATAGTATATGGTAGCACTCGCGAACATCTACTAGAAGTAAGGGCTGTATTGAGTGATGGTACCGTTACTTCATTCGGAGCATTAAGTGATTTGGGTTTTATTGCTAAGTGCCGCGGTGCCGAAACCACTGGGGTACGTGAGACTGAGATTTACAGTGGTCTCAAATCCATGCTATCCGATTCCCTCAACCAACAACAGATCACTGAAGGTTTCCCAAAAGCCAGTATACCACGTAGGAATACAGGATATGCTTTGGACCAGCTTTTAAAGTTACACCCATTCAATCAACAGGGTGCTCCTCTAAACCTCTGCAAACTACTGGCCGGTTCGGAAGGTACTTTGGCTTTGATTTCAGAGGCGAAATTGAGAATCATCCCTTTACCTCCCAAAGCACGAGGCCTGGTATGTATTCATTTTGAATCCATACATCAAAGCCTGTTAGGTAATCTCATTGCCTTAAAGTATCAGCCTACCGCCTGCGAATTGATGGATCACTACATCCTGGAGTGCACCAAGGAGAACCGTGAACAGCGCAAAAACAGATTCTTTGTGCAGGGTGACCCCAAAGCCATTATTGTGGTGGAGCTACGCGGAGATAGTGATGAAATATGGCACGACCAGGCGCAAAAGATGATCCAAGAACTTAAGCAAGAAGGGCTCGGATATCACTATCCCGTGGTTAGTGGTGATGACGTAGCCAAAGTATGGACCTTGCGAAAAGCTGGACTGGGTTTATTGGCCAACATACCTGGGGAGGCCAAAGCGGCTCCTGTTATTGAGGACACGGCAGTAGATGTAAATGAACTTCCCCAGTACATACAAGAATTTAATGAAATACTAACCAAGCATGGACTGTATTCCGTGCACTATGCCCATGCAGGCACCGGTGAGTTGCATTTGCGCCCAATACTAAACCTAAAGACCACCCAGGGTCAAAAAATGTTCCGTACCATTGCGGAGGAAATAGCAGTTTTGGTAAAGAAATATCAAGGGTCTTTAAGTGGTGAACACGGCGATGGCCGACTTCGTGCAGAATTTATCCCTTATATGGTGGGTGACCACAACTACAAGCTTTTGCGTGAGACTAAAAAGACTTGGGACCCAAACAACATTTTTAACCCAGGGAAAATTGTGGATTCTCCCCCCATGGATACCCAATTAAGGTACGCAGCCGATCAGAAAACGCCT
>JAJCYK010000155.1 GCA_029262935.1 Cytophagales bacterium
GGTTGGTGGAATAGTGCTGCTATTGGTAGTTCTAGCTTACGCTATAATTAGGTACTATCAGTCACTTCTGCAATGGTGTTTGGATCATACCTGGCTCTTTTTGGGTTTGCCACTAATATTGATACTTCTGGGGTTACTTAGTTGGCAGGGGGCTCCTAAGATATCAAAAAACATTAGTGCCCTTTTCCCTGGTATTGGTGAGGAATTCATGCCCTCTCTCGATGAAGGGGCCTTTTTATTGATGCCATCTTCCATGCCTCATGCCGGAATGCAAGAAAACAAACGGGTAGTTGCTCTTTTGGATTTGGCAGTCAGCAACATTCCAGAAGTGGTTTCAGTGGTTGGAAAAGTAGGTAGAGCTGAATCTGCTTTAGACCCAGCTCCCATATCAATGTATGAAAACATCATCAACTACAAATCTGAGTACCTGCGCGATGATCACGGTAGTAGGCAACGTTTTAAAACGAATAAACAGGGGCACTTTCTCATAAAAAGCGATCCAAATAGTGAGCTGCAGGCAGTTGACCCAAAGCAGCAAATTTGGATTAATACGGACCATTTAATCCCTGATTCAAACGGTGAATATTTTAGGCAATGGCGGTCCCACATTCACTCCACCGATGACATTTGGGATGAAATATCCAATGCTACACAATTGCCAGGAGTTACATCTGCCCCGCGATTACAGCCCATAGAAACGAGGCTTATCATGCTACAGACAGGAATGAGAGCTCCCATGGGAATCAAAATTCAAGGGCCAACCTTAGAAGCCATTGAAGAATTCGGATTTCAACTGGAGAAAATCTTAAAAACAGCCCCAGGGGTTAAATCATCAGCAGTGTTTGCCGATCGAGTAGTGGGTAAACCCTATTTACATATTGATATCGATCGGCAGGCAATCTCCAGATATGGATTGAGCATCATGGATGTCCAACAGTATATCAGCGTGGCCTTGGGAGGCCTCCCCTTAACGCAAACTGTGGAAGGACGAGAACGATACAACGTCCGGGTCAGGTATCCTCGTGAGATCAGAGATACACCAGAAGGAATTGCACAAATATTAATTACTACACCCAGTGGAAGTCAGGTTCCATTAAGCGAGTTGGCTGAACTAAATTATGTGAAAGGGCCTCAAAATATTCGCAGCGAGAACACTTTCCTTACCAGTTATCTTTTATTTGACAAGGATACCGACCAGGCAGAAGGTTCCGTGATTGAGGCCACCAGAGCGTACGTTAAACAACATGTTCAAAAAGGTCGTTTGACAGTGCCAGCAGGGGTTTCTTTTGAATTTACAGGCAGTTTTGAAAATCAAGAAAGAGCTAAGGGCCGATTGTTTCTAATTATTCCTGCGGTCCTGGTGTTGATATTTATGCTGCTTTACCTCCAGTTTAAGTCCTCTGTGATTTCTTTTTTAGTTTTTAGTGGTGTGCTAATCGCCTACGCAGGTGGTTTCATATTACTATGGCTTTACAGCCAGTCTTGGTTTTTGGATATCAATTTATTCGGAGAGAACCTACGTGATATATTTAATATTCGAACCGTCAATCTTAGCGTAGCTGTTTGGGTGGGCTTCATTGCCTTATTTGGAATTGCCACTGACAGTGGAGTGGTCATGGCTACTTATTTACAACAGATTTTTAATAAAGAAGTAATCAAGAGTAAATCACAAATTAATGAGCTGGTCAAAAAAGGGGCCCAATGGAGGATAAGACCCACCCTTATGACCACCACTACGACTATTTTAGCACTGCTACCCATACTATCCTCCACAGGTAGAGGTGCAGACATTATGATACCCATGGCTATTCCCGCTTTTGGCGGAATGATAGCACAAATAGTAACGGTATTTGCCGTGCCCGTTATGTATGCAAAATGGCAACAAATGAAATTAAAGAAAGTGAAGTTATGAAAAAGGCAATTATTCAGACAGCGCTAACTTGTTTTATTGGCTTGTGTTGGAACAACACCTCGGGTCAAAACCTGGACGACTATGTCGCAATAGGGCTTAAAAACAATCCCCTATTGCAGATGCATCAATTGAATTATCAATCACAGCTTGAACAAGTTAACGTCCAGGCCGCTTTGCCCAATCCAAAAATCTCCGGCGGTGTATTCATTAGCCCTATTGAGACCAGAGTGGGAGCTCAGGTAGTAAAACTTTCTGTGAGTCAACAGTTACCATGGTTTGGCACGCAACAATCAAAAGCAACGCTATCCAAACACCGGGCAACCTCCTTCCAATACAAATGGCAGGACCAGCAATTACAGTTAATCTATCACATAAAATCAGCTTGGTTCCAGCTATACAAGCAGAAACGCAGCGTAGCCTTTACCAAAGACAATATTGAGCTTTTAAAATCGCTGGAACGGCTGGCCTTAAAAAATTATGAAGCAGGCCAAGTGGCGCTGGCTTATGTATTAAAAACCCAGTTGTTAATTGCCGATTTAGAAAATGAGCTCAGCACATTAAATTCTGAGGAGGTTAAGTTACTTGCTCAATTCAACGAATTGTTGGGCCGCGAAGCCGATCAAGAGGTCCTCTTACCCGAGGAGTTGTTTGTAGACAGTTTGTCGCTTAGTAAGATTGATTTTCAACAACATCCCTTGGTGCTGGCCCAGGAATCAGAACGCCTGAGTTTGGATGAAACCAGACATTTAACCGAACTTCTTAATAAGCCACAGTTTACGGTAGGTGTGGATTATGGCGTAGTACAAAAAAGAGGCATAGGGGAAATAAGAGACGACGGCAAGGACTTTTTAATGCCATCGGTGGGGTTAAATGTACCCATATTTAAGAAGAAAAATGAAAGTGCAGCACGTGCAGTAAAGCATCAACACGATGCGGCAGTACTGGCAAAAGAAGCCTCATTGAATAGGCTTCGAGCAGAGTATGCGGACAAATCCGGGGTTTACCAAAACGCTTTAGAGCGATATCAAGTATTTTCTGACCAAATAGAGAAGAGTCGAGAAATGCTTGACTTGTTAATCAGTGGATTCAGTGGTGGTAGTCGCAATTTCGATGAACTACTTTCCACACAACAGTTAATTTTACATTACCAACTAGCGGGGGTTGAAGCTCAGGTTATTCAGAGTATAACCCTGGCCCAATTGCACTATTTGTTAACTAAGGATAATTAAACACAACGTGATGAAAAATACCTTAAGCATCTGGATTAAAAGAATTGCATTTATAAGCTTAGGTTTGCTGCTTGGATGGGTCCTTTTTAAGGATCACGATATGGTCAGTAGCTCCCTAGATGACCATGCCGCCGGAAGTTATTGGACATGTTCCATGCACCCGCACATTCAAAGTCCACAATCGGGTGTTTGCCCTATATGTGGTATGGATCTGGTACCGGCCAACGAAGGTACCGCTGACACCGGTCCAGGGGTCGTGCTCACTGATGCTGCTGTAAGGTTGGCGAATGTTCAAACTACTGTAGTGGGCACTCGTGATGGAAACCAAGTCTTAACTCTTAATGGAACGGTAAGCACAAATGAGACTCAAGTATTTAGTCAAACCATGCATGTGCCCGGACGTTTGGAAAACTTACTGGTCAGCTTTGAAGGTGAGCAAGTACGTCGGGGGCAGAAAATTGCCACAGTCTATTCACCGGAATTGGTTACTGCACAAGAAGAACTAATCACCGCCTTAGGTTATGCCAGTACCAACCCCGCCATTTTAAACGCGGCTCGTAATAAGCTAGCATTATGGAAATTAAAACCATCACAAATTAAAAAGATAGAGGAAACCAGGTCCGTGCAAACCGAGCTGCCAATATATGCAAATGTGTCGGGCATCGTTACTAAAAAATTTGTCAATACGGGAGATCATTTGCCTATGGGTGGGGTGATGTTTGAAGTGGCAAATCTTAGTAGCTTATGGGTCCAGTTTGATGTTTATGAGAAAGACCTGGCACTTTTACACCTGGGGGACACCATCAAGTTTACGTCCAAGGCGCTTTCTGGCCATGAATTCGTAGCGAAGATCGATTTTATTGATCCTGTGGTGAATGCATCCAGCCGTACCTTGAAAATTAGGGCTACTATACCCAACCAGCAACAATTACTAAAGCCAGATATGTTTGTGATCGGTACTTTGCTCACCACAGCCCAGGGAAGCCCTCAAATTTCAATCCCCAAATCCGCCGTGTTGTGGACAGGAAAACGTTCAGTGGTATATGTGAAAAACTCTGAAACACCGCCAACTTTCGAAATGAAGGAGATTACCCTAGGAACAGATCTAGGCGCCAGTTACGGGGTCCTGGATGGCTTAGCTCCCAATGATGAAGTAGTAACCAATGGGACATTCACCATTGACGCTGCTGCTCAATTGCAAGGCAAAACTAGTATGATGAATAAACCCACACCTGGTACAGATCGCATGGGGACATCTGCTGAACTCGAGCTCTTTGAAATATATCAAATTCTGAAAACACATTTGGTGAAGGCCGACTTTCGAAAGGCTAAAGAAACCGCGGGCCAGGCCTATCAATTGCTCCAAGGAAATACGTCATTTACACGGCAGTGGCTGCCCCTAAAAACGGCATTCTTAGATGTTAGTGAAGCTGACAACTTAGACCATCAAAGAGCGCAGTTTTCAACACTCAGCGATCAGCTTTATCCATTGATTACTGCCAGGACCTGGGGCCGGCCCATTTATTACCAACACTGCCCCATGGCGTTTAATAACCAGGGAGCTTATTGGTTGAGTGTAAAAAAAGAAATAGAAAACCCTTATTTTGGAGATCAGATGTTGAATTGTGGCTCCACGGTGGAGGTAATAAAATAAAGCAAAATAAACCTTATTATTCCTGCATATACGTAACTTTAAGCTTATGAGAGTTGTAATATATTGTATCGCCTTCTTACTACTAGCTAGTTGTGGTAGTAGGGACAGTACCCCAAGTGCCACCGCCCCGGAAGAAATTGAAGTAGCACCACCCAATACCGCTACCAGTGATAATTTAGTAGATAATATTCAATTGGTGGATTTGGAAAACAACCCTATCGATTTGAACAACTACCATGGAAAAACGGTTTTTTTAAATTTTTGGGCTACCTGGTGCAAGCCTTGTATCCAAGAAATGCCTAGTATTGAGCGTGCCCAAAACATACTAGTGGAGGAGAACTTTGTGTTCTTACTAGCCTCAGACGAAAGTATCGATCGGATCACTCGATTTCAAGGCGTGCAAGATTTTCAACTCACTTTTGTCAAATTAAAAACACCTTTTCCTGATTTAGGGGTTTACTCTATACCTACTACTTTGGTGATTGATCCTCAAGGCAAGCTTACTTTAAATCAAGTGGGCGCCATGGAATGGGATGCTCCGGAAGTTTTGGATAAACTCCGCAGTGATAACCTCTAGTAAATTCCAGCCACAAACATGAAATCTACCGTGGTACATATCAAAAACATGGTATGCCAGCGCTGCCTTAAAGTAGTTAAAGAAACGTTTCAAAAACTTGGCATAGATTATAAGCATGTGACTTTGGGAGAGGTGGTCCTTTTTAAACCTCTTGAAAAGCATGAATATTCAGTAGTAGAAAAAGCGCTGCAGGTCGAGGGGTTTGAGCTACTAGGAAATAAGAATTCCCGATTGGTAGAGAAAATTAAAAATACCATCATTTCCTATGTTCATCATCCGGAATCGCATACGTTGTGGGCTAACTATACATTTTCACATAATCTCGCACAGCATCTTGGGCAAGATTATAGGAGTTTAAGTCAATTATTCTCTTCTGTAGAAGGTATTACTATCGAGAAGTATCTTATCTATCAGAAAATTGAAAGAGTAAAAGAGCTATTAAATTATGGTGAACTAAACTTGACTCAGATCGCCCAGGTTACCGGATATAGCAGTGTACAATATTTAAGCAACCAGTTCAAACGGGTCACAGGGCTTTCACCCATTGCTTTCAAAAAACTGAAAGCGCCTCGAGCAGGTATTGATGCCCGGTAAATTTCATTAATTATATCTAAAATAACATAAACCTTTCCCCGCAGATCTCCAGTATCTTTAAGTAAAGAGAATGCTATGAACGAGACTTTTGCTTTGGAAGGTATTACTTGCTCCAATTGTCTGCAGACGGTGAAACAAGTAATTGACGAGGCACCCGGTATTAAACTACTGCACATTTCACAAGATCCTTCGGAAGTACGTTTGGAATTGCCGACGATTGATGCACTTGCCACGCTTAACAAAGCACTTCGAGAAAAGGGGGATTATCGTATAGTAGCTGCTGAACAACCTACTCAGCTAGGAAAAGTCACTACTTACCGACCATTGATACTTATTCTGCTTTTTCTTCTTACTACGCTGGCATTGGAACAATGGCATCTGGGCGGTTTCCATTTACCCACAGCCATGAGGCATTTTATGGGGGGATTTTTCTTGATCTTTTCCTTTTTTAAAATACTAGATGTCCGGGGATTTGCCAATGCTTACCGGGGTTATGACCTGGTAGCGGCTCGTTTTAAAGAATACGGTTTCATTTATCCTTTCTTGGAACTACTTTTAGGCATTTACTTTTTAAGCCCTCTTAGTCATATTGCAGTGCTATGGTTTACCCTTGCCTTGATGATAGTAAGTACTCTAGGTGTGGTAAACAGCCTTGTTAAGCAGCAGAAAATAGCCTGCGCCTGTTTGGGTACTGTCTTTAAGCTACCGATGTCCACCGTTACTTTGGTAGAAGATCTGTTAATGATAATTATGTCTGTGGGAATGTTGTCGTTCTATTAGAACCAGAGTGCCCTTTGGTGTTTACCCGATTTCTATTTTT
>JAJCYK010000156.1 GCA_029262935.1 Cytophagales bacterium
TGAACCACATGGGATGCCCAAAAGTAACGACAGGCATGACTGATACGATGAAACCAGTAGTAGCTAAAATCATCTGCAAAAAATAATGCAAGCCATACCCACCAAAATCGTTCGTCTAAAGTAAAGATTCGAAATTGGTAGAGCCACATAAAAAAAGCCAAAATGATACCCTTGGTAAATAGTCCCGTAATCACATTCCCAATACCCATGGCCAAACTGCTAAATGTATCTTTAACTTCATACAAATGCCTTTTGTACAGCGTATCGAAAATGGCCTCTGCTACCAGCAACAAGACAAATCCGGGAATTGCGTAGTGAATTAATTCTGGCATATGATGGTAATTCTATTCAAATTTAGAACTTTTTCTCCAATTCCGTTTATTAATACTGGTAGTCGATTTTAATGAACTCTTGGGGGGGAATAAGCTATTGATTACCTTTGCACTGGTTATGAAGAATCAAGCCTTTGGTAAGTTAATAGGATTTGTTTGTTTGCTGTTGTTGGGGTGTACTGGCTCAGATGACAGCCAAGATGGCTTGACTAACGATACCGACACCAGTCAAATTGTGCTTCGTGAAGTCCCCATGAATTCTGCTTGGAAAGATCAAAGGTTTCCATCTCAACCCAAACATTGGACATCCATTCAGGCTATAGATTCCATGGCCATAAATTCTGACATACTCCTGTTTCAACCCGTTAAAACTAATTTTTCCTCATATCATCAGGACCAATTTCAGCGCGATTCGGTGTCCTCAAAATATCCTAACATATATCATAAGGCCCTCGCCATTGAGCGTTATCTGGAAGCAACGCACGACAGTACATTTTTTCGAAATAGCGATACCTTGACCTTTACCTCTGATGCCGTTAACCATTGGTATCTCGTGAACTCAGATAGTCAAAAACATTGCGTGGAAAGTTTTCTTCCCGAAAAGCAACTCTTTCTAATTAAAACCTTCTACCAAAGTGGCACCAGCTACTTGTTAATAAATGGTGCTTCAGGATATGCCAAGAAATTGTGGGGGTTGCCTTACTTTAGTCCAGGAGGTACTCAACTTATCTCCATAAATAATGACCAAAAAATTCAGTACAGTGCGAATGGCATCCAGTATTTTAAATGTTTTGAGGATTCTATTTCCCTTCAATGGGAGCAAGGCATTAACAATTGGGGACCAGCTAAAATGCGTTGGATTAGTGATGACACCCTGGTTATTCAAAGAGAATACCTTGCACCAAACGAATCCGAAGAGGTCTATCTATCCGATGCGGTGCAAGTTGTCATATTCTCTAAGTCTCATCCGGCCCTTTAGATACTAGCTTTTGCTTCAACCCTGACCGCAATATGGCATAGCCCACGACAAATAAGGCCAGTGACACTAAGTAAATTTCCTTATTAGTGGATTTATCAATGTACAAAGATGCCACCACCACCAATGAAATAACACAGACGATACTTCCTATTACGATTTTTGGTAAATAAGTCCCTGAGGTGGTAGCTTGAGCTAATGGGAATATCGCCCGCTCATCAACAGCGCTCAAGATATAAGACATCTCTTCTGAATTATAACCTAACGAGAGTAACTCCTCTTTGACATCGCTGTAGGATTTGTCCTTAAGACCTTCATCCACAATTCTAGTGATCTCATCTTCTAGCTTTTCTATATTCATGCTTTGGCGGAATAGACTTAAATATAAGCAATAATGTAAAATAATAGCAGCCTATTCCCGGGCCCAGTCTGATTGATTTTTTTATCTTTAACCTTCATTATCTTAAGCCATGGACTATACCGTTTCGGTGGATGTTACCAATATACTACTCATAATAGGGGCCGGAATTGGAGCAGGTTTTCTAAACGCGGTGGCCGGTGGAGGTTCACTAATAACCTTACCTTTACTAATAACCATGGGTTTACCCTCCGCGGTAGCTAATGCCACCAACCGGGTGGCTATAGTTGGCCAAAACATTTTCGCGGTAGCAGGATATCGAAGTAAAGGGGTGAGCGCTTATCCCTACAGTCTATACCTTGGTATCTCTGCGTTAATTGGGGCTATCATTGGCGCCAAAATTGCCGTTGATATAGATGACAGGCTATTCAACCGTATCCTCTCTATAGTAATGATCCTGGTAGTAGTTTACATAATTGTTCGACCACTACCGAAAGGACATGAGGCCGCTGAGGAAATGTCTCGTAAACATAAATCGTTGGGGATTATTTCCTTTTTTGGAGTAGGTATTTATGGGGGGTTTATTCAGGCTGGGGTTGGTTTTATAATGATTGCTTTACTTACTAGTATTAATGGTTTCACCTTGGTTAAGTCGAATAGTGCTAAAGTATTTGTAGCCTTGATATACACAGCAGCAGCGCTTTTGGTGTTCATTTATGAAGGTGTGATTCATTGGACTTTTGGTTTAACTTTGGCTGTAGGTAATGCTATTGGAGGTTGGGTCGGAAGCAGGTGGTCTGTTGCTAAGGGAGATGTATGGATCCGACGGGTATTGGTAGTAGCAGTAGTGGGTTTAGCAATTAAACTTTGGTTTTACAGCAATTAAATATGGCACATAATTCAGTTAGAACAGTGATTGATCGCATGCTTAGTAAAGATCAATTTAGTCGTTGGTTAGGAGTAGAGGTTCAACAAGCCTCTGAAGGGTCTTGTGAATTAACGATGGGCGTTAAGAAGGAAATGTTAAATGGGTTCGGAATTGTTCATGGAGGAGTAACCTTTTCTTTAGCTGATACTGCATTGGCCGTAGCAAGTAACAGCTATAATCGGCTAAGCGTGGCTCTAGAAGCCTCAATATCGTATCCAGTTGCTGTAAAGTTAGGCGATGTTTTGAGTGCAAAAGCTATCGAACTTAGCCTTACTAATAAGATAGGCGTTTACCAAATCTTAGTGTTCAACCAAAAGGGTGAAACCGTGGCTATTTTTAAAGGCACGGTTTATCGCACTTCCAAGATGTTGTTTGAAGATGAATAAGCCCCAACAGGCAATTGTCCTAATAAGTTGTCCAGACCAACGAGGCATCATATCTGCAGTAACTGACTTTATTAGTGAGAACAATGGAAACATTCTTGATCTTGATGAGCATGTAGACCCCACGGATCGGATATTTTTTATGAGAGTGGCTTGGGACCTTAAGGGATTCAAGATTCCCACTAATGACATTAAAGAAGTTTTCCAAAAGGAAATTGCCATGAAGTATGTCATGAGCTGGAATATCCACTTAAGTTCTTACGTTCCGAAAATGGCCCTTTTTGTTAGCAAATTGTCCCATTGTTTATATGACATTCTGGGTCGATACCAATCTGGTGATTGGAAAGTTGATATCCCCGTGATCGTTAGTAATCATGAAAACTTACAAGAGGTAGCGGATCGATATGAAATTCCTTTTGTGTACCTGTCTATTACCCCAGAAACTAAAATTAAACAGGAAGCCAATCAACTTAAGTTACTTAAGGATTTGCAGGTGGATTTTATAGTATTAGCCCGATATATGCAGATTCTTTCAGCCAATTTTATCGAATCTTATCCAAATCGGATCATCAACATTCACCATAGTTTCTTGCCGGCTTTTCCGGGAGCACGGCCCTATCATTCTGCTCATAACAGAGGTGTAAAGATCATTGGCGCCAGCAGTCACTATGTGACAGAGGATTTGGATGCTGGCCCTATAATTGATCAGGACGTGGTGCGTATTAGTCACAAAAATGAAATTCCGGAACTTATCAGAAAAGGTAAAGATCTGGAAAAAATTGTGCTTTCCCGGGCTATTTATTTACACATTAGTAGAAAGGTATTAGTTTATCAAAATCGTACCATAATTTTTGACTGACTATGACAAAAGTAAAGGTTGCAATTTCACAACACGCACCGGTGTACATGGACTTAGTAGCTAGCCTAGATAAGGCCGCTGAAATTATTAAAGAGGCAGCTAATGAAGAATGTCAACTATTAGTGTTTGGAGAAACCTGGCTTACGGGATATCCCGTGTGGTTGGATTACGCACCTAGTGCGGCGTTATGGGATCACGCCCCAACTAAACAGGTTTTCGCAGCTATGCATGCAAACAGTGTGGTGGTTGATGGAACTGAAGTGGCATTTTTGAAACAACAAGCAAAGGAGCATGGTTTGGGCATTTGCATGGGTATCAATGAACGGGTGACCACCGGTCCTGGTCAAGGAACTTTGTACAACGCAATAATAACTATAGACCAATCTGGAAACCTAGTGAACCATCATCGCAAGTTAATGCCCACCTATACCGAAAAGATGCTTTACGGCTTAGGCGATGGTCGTGGATTGCAAGCAGTAGAAGTAGGTGGATTTAGGGTGGGTAGTTTAGTTTGTTGGGAACATTGGATGCCACTCACGCGGCAGGCCTTACACAATGATGGTGAAGAGATACACATTGCCTTGTGGCCCAAGGTTCATGAAATGCATCAAATTGCCAGCCGGCAATACGCTTTTGAAGGGCGTTGTTTCGTGCTTGCAGCTGGCCAGATTACTCGGGTGAACCAATTGCCAGAAGTTTTAGATTTACCAGCTGACTTAAAAGAGCAACCAGAAAAGATGTTACTCAACGGAGGAAGTTGCATTATTGGTCCCGATGGGCACTATTTAGTAGAACCCCTATTTGATGATGAAACTTTGGTGACGGCTACTCTGGATTTGGAGAAAATAAAAGAAGAACAGCTTACAATGGACGTGAGTGGGCACTATTATCGGCCCGATGTGTTTGAATTTAAGGTCAAAAGATAATCCTACCGAAACTCTTTCATGAAGTCCCGAAACCTGGATTTTGGAATGATTGCTACTGGTCCTTCGTAAATACCACCTACATTCCCTATGTCCAATACTCGAATTGCAATAGTATTCGTTTGCTCAACCCGTAGCAATTCTGAAGGTATTTCGTAGACCCTTATCTTGGTAAATGACATGCTATTTCCGTATGACCGACCATCGTTGGTGCTACCAACTAGCTTCCCATTAAAATAAGTTTGGTCAAAATCATCAATTTTGCCCAGGATTAGGAGTAAAGGCTCTTTAACTTGTCTTTCTGTAAATCTTATGGTTTTGCGATACCAACCGTAACCATCATACCTGCGGTGTCCTTGGTTCTCCCAAGGCCGGGGCACGGTTATTTGATCCCAATCATCATCGTTGTAATAACGGTTTTTCCACTGGGCGTTGTCACCCTGTTTGAAAGACCAAACTCCCTGTAAATTTAATACGATGTTATCAAATCCCTTATTAGTATACAATCCTATGTCTCCTGATAGGATTCCGCCCTCTCCGTATTTATCATAAACACGTACCGAAATCAGGTTATTACCATCATAGTTAATGATGTCATCAGGAATTAAATACCTGCGAAATGCCCGATGGGCAGTAGAGAACTTGGGTGGAAATGATCCTGAAAAACCCACAAGCTGTCCATTAATGTATACCTCATCTGCATCATCAATATAGCCCAAGAACAGATAAATGGGTTTGTCCTGGGGTAAGTACGTTCCATTAAAGAATTTTCGATACCAGGCAAAACCATCGTAGCCATTGAAGCCTTCGTCCTCCCATTTGGAAGGCACTGGCATGGTCTCCCAATTCCTATCACTATAATCAGGGCTAGACCATTGTGACTTGTCTCCAATGGAAAACTTCCAGCGTCCCTTTAAGCTCATTATTAGCTCCCAGTCACGGTCTGCAGCTTGGCCGGATAGCGTGAGCAGAAGCAACAAGCCCCATATCCAAACTTGGTTTTTCATATCGTTTTTACTCCTAATCATTTGTAGAATCCCTTACCATTAATCACAAACTAAGCATGCCTATTAACACCATAGGCATGCTTAAATCAAACTAAATCCACATGTATCCTCTGTGGAAATCTTAAGTGCTTTTGATAGTAAATCAATGAAAACAAATTTAGTTTGTACTTAGATACCAAGTGTCATTTCGACGTAAACTTATGTCACAAGTTGTCATAAAGGTAATCAATACAGCCCGTAATTGGCTAACTACGGGCTGTTTAACCAAAAGTTACAACCTCACTTTCTTTTTGTGGATAACTTGGTCTCCATCTATGAGCACAAACTCAAGACTTTTTGAACGGGATCTTTTAAAGGCATATACTTTACCGAAATTATTAGCGGTATGTATGGACTCCTTCATGATGACTCGATCTTGATCATCGTAAACGAATAAGGTCATTTTCTTTTCGTTTGGTCCTAAAACCAAATACTTGAACTTATCATCACCTTGAGGATCAAACATGACTTTGACGTTTCCTGGATAAGTTGGGGCTTTGTAATTTACCTTGTGCACCACCTTTTCTTCTTTTGTGCTAATTTCGAAGGTGTACTGACCATAAGGCATTTGGCGGAAGTTAAAAGGCTTCTTAAATCCATATTCGCTTCTCACTGTTTCTTTATGTACAGGTTTCTGCTTATCTCCGAAAATCTGTATGGTTAATTTTTCTTGTTCTTTTCCAGTGTATATAAGTTCTACTAGACCGTCTCCTTTATCCTTAAAGGTGATCTTTGTAGCTAAGGTAGCATTCTCTTTTGCTATGGCTGAACTTAAAGTTGCCCATGCCAATACCATGATTAAAGATTTTGTTATTAATTTCATTGAGGTTTAATTTATTTCGTTAATTGACTTCCCTTATGTAAACGGGAGCCTATTAGAAAATTTGTCACCTGCTAGTAAACAGGTGTAACGAAATGTCATCAAACTGTAAAAGGATATAACGGAAAGTGGCTTTCTAGCGGTTCGGCTTATTCTTGACTTAGTAATTTGTAACCCACACCGTGTACGGTAAGTATAACTTGCGGTTCTTCGAGATTGGCTTCTATCTTTTGACGAAGCTTTAGAATAAAGTTATCTACAGTACGGGTGGTGGGCTGCTCATTGTAACCCCAAATGTCTTCCAGGAGTTGATACCGGCTGACCGTTTCATTTCGATTTTCCCATAAATACTTTAAGATTTCAAATTCTTTATGAGACATCTTAACTGTTTGGTTGTCCATGGTAGAAGAATAGGCTGTAAAGTTAACTAACATGCGACCTATGCGAACTTCCTTTTTCTCTGAATTATTTGAAGGATTACCTCTTCTCAAAACGGCTTTTATTCTCGCTAGTAGTTCTCGCAGCCCAAAGGGTTTCGTGATATAGTCAT
>JAJCYK010000157.1 GCA_029262935.1 Cytophagales bacterium
AGATTACCAACACCAAGGCTCGGCTCATCTCCTCTCAAATTGAAGTCTTACCCCAGCTGGAAATGATCTGGTGGATTTTGGACGGAGAAACTCCCCCGGAAACCAGCCGTATTTTTGCGTTAAGGAGATTACCCACAACTACCGGTTCGAATAGAATAAAGCTGATTGATAACCAGGAAGCTATTGATTTCCTGGTAACTAATAAGCCTGTATTGTCTTATCACTATGCACGAACACCTGTACCAGCTGGGGTTTCGGAACTATATCGCAGAGGAGGATACATCCATCCCTTGCATGCCCCTTCAGGTGATGTAGTAACCAGAATACAACCCCCAGATCACTACCATCATTATGGTGTTTGGAACCCTTGGACTCACACCGAGTTTGAGGGAAAAGAAATTGATTTTTGGAATCTCCATAAAGGGCAAGCCACCATTGAAGTAATGAACATTCCATCTGTTACAAGTGGAGATATTTTTGGAAGCTTACGGGCCATTCATGAGCATATTGTAAAATCGGACTCTACCCATAGCGAGGACCGAGTAGCATTAAATGAACAATGGGAGCTTCGTGTATGGGGAACAAAAGTCCAGCAGGGAGCCTGGATAGTCGATTTAAGTTCAACTCTTAGTTGCGCCACTGAAAGTCCACTAATAATTAAAAAGTACCGGTATCAAGGATTTGGATTTCGCGGAATTAAAGAGTGGGATGACGAGACCGTAAACTTACTCACTTCTGAAGGCCATGATAAGTCCAACGCAAATGCCACCCGGGCCCGTTGGTGTGATATAAGCGGTCCAACTGAGTCTGGTACTTCCGGCATAACCTTTATGACCCACCCTACGAATTTTAATTTCCCAGAGCATTTAAGAATTTGGCCCATAGGAAGCAACCAAGGAAAAGAAAATGTTTTCTTAAACTATAACCCAGCACAAGACCGAGATTGGAAACTTAGGCCTGGTGTCACTTATACATTAAAATACCGGATGATCGTTTACGATGGCCGTATGAGTAGTGATCAAGCGAACAAATACTGGAATGATTATGCCCACCCACCCGTGGTAACGAGAGGAACAAACTAGAACTTATCTCATGTTTTATGAAAAAGAATAAAACTAATGTAAAAGACCAGCTATCAAGACGCAGCTATATAAAGAAGTCTTTAATTAGCAGTGCTGGGATTTTGGCAGTACCGTCGATTGTCCCGGCGTCTGTTTTTGGAAAAAATGCCCCAAGTAACAAAATTAATATTGGACAAATTGGTTGTGGTCGAATCGCCAGAGATCACGATTTAGCCGAAACGCTGCCCTTCGATGATGCCCGGGTAATAGCCGTGAGCGATGTAGACCTTAACCGAGCACAAAAGGGCAAAGCCCTGATCGAAAATTGGTACAGCAATAAAAAAGCCCAAAAGAAATATCTGAATGTAAAAGCGTACCAGGATTATCGTGAAATGCTCTTGGACAAGGACTTGGATGCTGTTATCATAAGTACACCAGATCATTGGCACGCACAACCGGCAATGGAGGCGGCAATGGCCGGAAAGGATGTGTATTTACAGAAACCAACTTCTTTAACCATAGCGGAAGGAAGAGCACTTAGCGATGTGGTGAAGCAAACTGGTATCGTGCTTCAAGTTGGTACCCAACAGCGATCCAGCTCTCAATTTAGAATTGCTGCAGAATTGGTTAGAAACGGCAGAATTGGTCAATTGCACACCGTCAAGATTGGGCTTCCTGGTGATCCTTCGGGCCCGGTAGTTGCTGAAATGCAGGTGCCTAAGAATCTGAACTATGACATGTGGTTGGGGTCCACCCCGGAGGCCTTCTATACGGAGACACGCGTGCATCCACAGGGAGATTTTAGTAGACCTGGTTGGCTAAGGTGTGAGCAATTTGGAGCTGGTATGATTACCGGATGGGGACAACATCATATTGATTCTGCTCACTGGGGAATGGATACAGAATTTACCGGCCCTGTTGAAATTGAAGCAATTGCTCAGTTTCCTAAATCTGGCTTGTGGAATGTTCATGGTGACTTTATGGTAAAAGCCAAGTACGAAAATAACATCGACATGTTTATTTCGGGGGGCTACCCCAATGGTATTCGATACGAAGGGACTGAGGGTTGGATATTTGTGTCAAGGGGGAGCTATTCCGCCACGACTAGTGATCCTGTAAAACAGGCCGACAACAGTAAAGCTTTGGATGCCAGTAATCCTGAAATATTAAAATCTGTAATAGGCGAGAACGAAGTGCATTTGTATAAAAGTACGGATCAGCACGGAAATTGGCTTGAATGTATAAAAAGTAGAAAAGAGCCTGTTTCTCCAGCAGAAATGGGACATCGTACTTGTTCAGTCTGTTTGGTTAGTCATATTGCCATGAAGCTTTCTAGAAAGCTTCATTGGGACCCCATCACTGAAACTTTTGTCAATGACACGGAGGCCAATGCCATGCTATCTAGAGAACAAAGAGCGCCATGGGGTTATCAACATAGCAAATTATTAACTCATAAATAAGGTGAAGCACAGGACATCTCAAACACACACTTTGGATATTAGATAAGATTTGAGAACAACATCAATCCTTTTAATGTGTTTTCTGGCAGGCTGTAGTTCTACCAATGAGGACCGGGGTGCATCAGAAACCAAAGATAATACCATGGATTCTAGTAAAATAAGACTACTAACGCTTGATCCAGGACATTTTCATGCCTATTTGGTGCAAAAAGCTCCACTGGAACAGTTAGATACCAATGTATTCGTTTATGCTCCAGCTGGCGATGAAGTAGAGGAACATTTAAAAAAGATTCAGCAGTTTAACAATAGAATAGAAAATCCCACTAGGTGGAATCAAATCGTTTATAGGGGACCAGATTATCAGGAGCGAATGCTAGCAGAGCGTCAGGGTAATGTCGTGATGCTAGCGGGCAACAATGCTAAAAAGACCCGGTACATATACGACGCTATTGCTGCAGGGATAAACGTACTGGCCGACAAGCCCATGGTGATTAAGCCTGAAGACTACCCGCTTCTGGAACAAGCTCTGGTAATGGCTGAACAGAAGGGTTTGTTGCTCTACGATATCATGACTGAACGGTTTGAGATAACCACCATACTTCAGAAAGAACTTTCCCAGGACTTCGAAGTATTTGGGAAATTGCAAAAAGGTACGCCAGATAACCCTGGTATTTCCAAGGAAAGTGTGCATCATTTTTATAAACAAGTAGCAGGTGATCCATTAAAAAGACCGGCCTGGTTTTTTGACATCACTCAGGAGGGAGCTGGAATTGTGGATGTTTCCACTCACTTGGTAGATTTAATATTTTGGGAGTGCTTTCCGGAGCAACCCATTCACCAGCACGAAGTGGAGGTCATCAACGCCAGACAATGGACTACAGCACTTTTGCCAGAACAATTTCAAAAAGCGACAGGGCTTACCAATTACCCAGACTACCTCCACAAGTATTTAGACGCCGACTCCAATTTAAACGTTGCTGCAAATGGTGAATTTGTGTTTACTACTAAAGGCGTGTATGGAAAGGTGGCAGTTGTTTGGAATTTTGAAGCCCCGAATGGGGGCAAAGACACACATTATTCCATAATGCGAGGGTCAATTTCTAATTTGATAATAAAACAAAACAAAGAACAACATTACATTCCATCTCTATTTGTAGAACCTCAACCAGGAGTGAATAAATTAAAATTTTCAGAAAAACTCGCAGGAGCTATTCAAAGACTCAACGAGAAATATCCGGGGCTTGTAATCAAACCAACAACTGCTGGATGGGAAATTGCCATACCAGATGCTTTGCGATTGGGACATGAAGCCCATTTCAAACAAGTAACAGAAGAGTACCTACGATACTTGGAAGAAGGTAAGCTGCCTAATTGGGAAACAACAAATATTCTTACTAAGTATTATATTACTATGGAGGCCTACAAGAAAAGTATAATTTCCGACACTAATAATCAATAAATAATATGGGTGAACTGTTTGATCTAAAGGATAAGGTGGTGGTAGTTACTGGCGGTACTGGGGTGTTGGGCAGCTGTATGGCCCTGGCCCTGGCCCAAGCCGGTGCTAAGGTGGCTGTTCTAGGCAGACGAAAAGAAAAAGCTTTGGAAGTAGTTGCCTCGATCGAACAACGTGGAGGCACTGCTATGGCATTACTTGCTGATGTATTAGATAAAGCCTCTTTGGAACGTGCCCGGGCACAACTATTTGATCGTTGGAAATCAGTAGACGTTTTGATAAACGCGGCAGGAGGCAATACAGCAGGAGCCGTGGTTAATCCGAATCAAACTTTTACGGATTTGCAGGAAAAAGACTTAAAGGAAGTATTGGATCTTAATCAATTGGGTACCATCCTACCTTGCTTGGTGTTTTGTGCTGGCATGATAGAAAAGAAAGAAGGAGTTGTAATAAACATCTCTTCCATGGCTGCTCAAAGAGCCATCACCCGGGTTCTTGGGTATAGCGCAGCCAAAGCCGGGGTGGACAATTTCACCAAATGGTTGGCAGTGGAAATGGCTCAAAAGTATGGAGAAGGGATCCGGGTTAATGCCTTGGCTCCAGGATTCTTTGTAAGCGCACAAAATGAGCATTTGTTGTTAAACGAGGACAAAAGTTTAACTGCTAGAGGAGAAAAAATTATTGGACATACTCCCATGGGGCGGTTCGGAAAACCGGAAGAGTTGAATGGAACAGTCATATGGCTTTGTAGTGACGCATCCCGATTTGTTACTGGAATTGTAGTTCCGGTTGATGGTGGTTTTAGTGCATTTGGCGGAGTATGATGTTGGGTAAACCGATAACCTTATTGTTTTCAATATAATAGTAGCGTCATGAAGCTAGAGCAGGCATGGAGATGGTACGGGCCAGATGATCCCGTTAGCTTACTGGACATCAAACAAGCTGGAGCATCCGCTGTCGTCACCGCGTTGCACCACATTCCACCAGGTCAAGTATGGCCTCAGGAAGAGATTATGGATCGCGGAAAGGTGGTGAGAGAAAGCGGACTGAATTGGTCTATCGTTGAGAGCGTAGCTGTTCATGAAGACATTAAGACGCGTACGGGCAGCTATCAATTGTATTTGGATAACTACAAACAAACCTTAGAAAACCTGGGAATCTGTGGTATTACTACAGTATGCTATAATTTTATGCCCGTATTGGATTGGACCAGAACTCATTTGAATTTTCAAATGAAGTCTGGCTCGCTAGCCCTCCGTTTTGATAGAAACGCCTTAATAGCCTTTGACTGCTTCGTTCTGAAAAGACCAGATGCCCATATGGATTTTAATGAAGACCAACTTGCCCAAGCGGAGCAATATTTTAAACAGTTGGGCCCCAAGGCAAGAATTGATTTACAACGATCGATATTAATGGGGTTGCCTGGTACCGTTGAAGACTTCAGTTTGGATGATTTTAGCACTTCATTACAGGCTTATCGAGGGATTAGTGAGGCAACTTTTAGGGAGCACTTTTATGCGTTTTTGAAGGAGGTTATTCCTACTGCTGAAAAGGCTGGAGTAAAAATGGCCGTACACCCCGATGATCCACCCATGCCAATATTTGGTCTACCTCGTATTGTTAGTAACGAAAAGGATCTGGAACAACTGTTGGAGGTGGTTGACTCACCATACAATGGGATTACCTTTTGTACCGGTTCCTTGGGGGCCGGGGCCGATAATGACGTAACAGCCATGATAAAGAAGTTTTCGAATAAAATACATTTTGTACACCTTCGAAACATCATTAAGGAACCAAATGGCAGTTTTTACGAAAGTGATCATTTGACTGGAGATGTGGACATGTTTAACATCATACGCGCTTTATTAGAAGAGCAACAGCAACGTATTGATGAAGGACGCCTGGATAGTCGTATTACCATGAGGCCTGATCACGGCCACCAAATGTTGGACGACTTGCGGAAACAAACCTATCCTGGTTACTCCGCTATCGGCCGTTTACGGGGCTTAGGAGAATTACGGGGTTTGGAATTGGGGATCGAAAAGAGCTTTTTTAGCTGAGTACTGTTTTAAAATATCAAAAAGCGCATTTAGTAAATAGTTGACCTTAAGTTTAAGCATGGCCAAAAAAGAAAAGGACCAAAAGTCAGCGAAGCTCCACCTCCAAGCAGAGCCGGATGCTACACAAGGCATTCGACAGCAATTGGATCAGTTACAACTAGAACACGAACTTATCTTGAACGCTGCCGGGGAGGGCATTTATGGTTTGGACTGCCAAGGATATACGACTTTCGTAAATGCGGCCGCAGCAAATATGGTGGGTTGGAAGCTTTCGGAGTTATTGGGGAAGTCCCAGCATCAAGTTATCCACCATACAAAACCAGATGGACGCGCTTATGAAGCGAAAACATGCCCAATTTACGCAGCCTTTAGCGATGGGAAAGTACATCATGTGGACAACGAAGTGTTTTGGAGGAAAGATGGTAGTTGTTTTCCAGTTGAATATGTGAGCACTCCCATGGTGGACCCTGACGGTAAGCTGTTGGGAGCGGTAGTAGTATTTAGAGATATCACCAATCGCAAACAGCATGAAGCTTCTCTGAAAAAATCGCATGATGATTTAAAGATTGCCCTATTGGAGGTGGAAACCCTTAAAGCCCGCCTGGAGCAAGAAAATCGATACTTACAGCAGGAAATCAAACTCACGCACAACTTTGAAGAAATCATCAGCCAAAGTGCTCGATTTAAAAAAATCTTGAAACAGGTAGAGCAGGTGGCCCATACGGATGCCACTGTATTGATCTTAGGAGAATCCGGAACAGGGAAAGAGTTAATAGCTAGAGCTGTGCATAACCTAAGCCCGCGACGCGAGCGGGCACTAGTAAAAGTGAATTGTGCCGCGTTACCTGCTACATTAATCGAGAGTGAGCTTTTTGGTCATGAGAAGGGAGCATTTACAGGAGCCTTGAACAAAAAAATAGGCAGATTTGAATTATCCGACGGGGGCACCATCTTTTTGGATGAGATCGGTGAGATTCCTTTGGAATTGCAATCCA
>JAJCYK010000158.1 GCA_029262935.1 Cytophagales bacterium
GGATTACACTCATGTGAAGTTTTATAGAATATCACTGATGGATGTTTGTATAAAAGAAGGCCAAATATTCGAAGGCTTTACTCACGTCAACGACTGGAGCTATTAGTTGATCTTTTGAGATTATTTAGTCAGGCATACTCTTTTACTCAAGTGCATGTACTAACTGTTTAGTATATCTACTAAAATATTAGTACATCTACTAAATAATTAGTATACTTGTATTCCAATACCACCATTATGAAAAAATTGTCAAAAAAGGAGGATGAAATCATGCGTGTCGTATGGCGCCTGCAAAATACTTTTATTCGAGAAATCATCGACGAACTCCCGGATCCGAAACCTCATTACAACACTGTGGCCACTATCGTCAAAATATTGGTTAAGAAAGGATTTCTCAAGTCGGAGTTGTTGGGAAATTCACATCGATACAGCCCAGCAGTAAATTTTGAAACCTACCGAGATGGCGACCTGGAAGACATAAAGCAGAAGTACTTTGGTAATTCTTTTCCAAAGATGTTGGCTCACTTTGCCAAGTCAGAAAACCTTTCCGAAAAGGACTTAAAGGAGCTATACGAAATTATTAAATCAAATAAAGACTAGGAAATATGCTTGGTTTACTCATCAAAGCCTCCATTTTGATATTTGTCTTATGGTGCTTTTATCGCCTTTTTCTTCAGAAAGAAAGCTTTTTCGCGGCTAACAGATTTTATCTCTTGGCTTGCCTCCTAATGGCCTTTATTCTTCCCTTTATCTCCCTTCCTGAGTTAATGGAAAATCAGGGAATAATAACCACTTTAATAGAACCTGCCGCGGATCCTGTACCCTCGATCCATACACCACAATCCACGTTGGAGGATCCGTCAGAGAATTTCGACACTAACGTAGTGGAATCCATACCATCTCCGGAAGTTAGTGCTGAATCTCCAGCAAAACCCACCCGAACCTACAAACTTGGGTTCTGGTTGTTGATAACCTACTTATTCGGGGTTTTGATATTCTCCCTTAATCTAGTTTCTCAAATCATCAGCGTAATCTTCCGAGTAATTAAGAGCTCAGATAGTATAAAAGATATCGATTGTATTATCGTGAATTCGCCAGTTGCTCAAGAGCCCTGCTCATTTTTTAACTACATCTTTATAAATCCAGAACCTTATGATCTAGAGACCTATGAACAAATCATTGCTCATGAAAAAGTTCATGTCAACCAATTGCATTCCATAGACCTTTTACTTTCTGAACTTGCAGTAATAGCCCTT
This sequence comes from Cytophagales bacterium, assembly GCA_029262935.1. GTDB lineage: Bacteria > Bacteroidota > Bacteroidia > Cytophagales > Cyclobacteriaceae > JAJCYK01. Next base: position 1,257 of record JAJCYK010000158.1, read on the forward strand.
TGGTTCAATCCATTTATTTGGTTTTTCAGAAAAGAAGTCGAAAAGAATATTGAATACCAAACGGACGTACTCTTACTACGAGAGAAGACCGTGGAAAAGCAAGAATACCAACTGAATCTGTTAAAAGTGGCAACTTATAGTAAACCACTTTCCATTACTACCAATTACAATCAGTCATTAATTAAACATAGAATACTCATGATGAACGCTAAAAGATCAAACCCACATAGTTATTGGAAGTACGCGTTTTTAGCGCCGTTGCTATTTGCCACTCTATTGGTACTGAATAAACCCCTGATACTTCAAGCGCAGCAGGTAGTGGATCAGCCTCTGGCAAGCATTGAAAATGAAATTGTCCCCAAAGAGGACGGCACCAGTGAGGAACCCGCTGAGCAAGGGACCAATGATATACTGGGAGCGGTTGAAGCAGACGTTTCGGCAACGGACTTAAATTGTAAGGCCCTATTGAAGGCTATTAAGGAAGGGAACACGGAGCTGGTTAAGGATCTGATAAAAACCACTGATGTTAACTGTATCGATCCCAATCCCGAATCCGATGTCATTGTTTCAGGAGGCAGTACCTATATAATGACCGGCCCTCGCACTCCTCTGGTAGCTGCGGCTAGAACCGGTAATGTTGCCATCGGCGAGCTACTGATTAAGGCCCAGGCAGATGTTAAATTTCGAGCCAATAATGATCCCAGCCCATTGATGAGTGCTGCTTCTTTTGGGAGCCTGGACTTCGTTCAACTGCTAATTAGCAATGGTGCTGATATTAACCGGGCAATACCAAATGAAGGAACTCCCTTGATAGCTGCCGCCAGACGTGGAAGACTGGAAGTTGTGAAATACTTGCATACACAAGGCGCGGACCTGAATGCAGTAGTGCATAGTGAAGGTAGCCCTATTCTAGTTGCCTCAAGAAATGGCCATTTAGCTACGGTCCAATACTTACATACACAAGGCGCTGATATTCATGCAATAGTAAGTAATGAAGGATCACCGGTATTGGTTGCAGCCCGAAACGGACATCGTGAGACGGTAAAATTCCTTCACGAGAAAGGCGCTGACATAAATGCCACGGTACCCGGAGAGGGAACCCCTTTGTTGGTTGCTGCCAGGAATGGCCATACAAAGACTATGCAGTATCTTATTTCCAACGGAGCGGATGTTAACGCAAAGGTATCAGGAGAAGGTACTGCCTTGTTAGCCGCATCACAGAATGGTAATAGAGAAGCCATGGAATTTCTCTTAAAGCAAGGTGCCAACGTTAATGCCATAGTACATGGAGAAGGGTCCCCCTTGTTAGCGGCCGCCAGAAATGGGCATATTGAAGTCATTGAGTTCCTGGTTTCGCAGGGAGCCGACATCAATGCACGTATTTCTGGAGAAGGTACACCTTTACTAGTCGCCGCCCGAAACGGCCATACCGCCACACTTAAGTATTTAATCTCTAAAGGAGCTGAAGTAAACGCCATAGTGGATGGGGAAGGCACGGCTTTATTAGCTGCTGCTAGAAATGGGCAAAAAGCAGCCATGGAATTATTGCTTACAGAAGGTGCCGAAATCAATGCCAAGGTTCCTGGTGAGGGCTCCGCTTTAATTGCTGCAGCTAGAAACGGACACCTTGAAACAGTAAAGTACCTCCTTGCTAGGGGTGCAGATATCAACGGCACCGTAAATGGTGAGGGGTCTCCTTTATTGGTTGCCTCCAGAAACGGACATCAAGAGCTAGTGGTATTCTTGATTTCTAAAGGGGCCACTGTGGATCTGGTAACCGAAGGAGAAGGCACCGCCTTGGTAGCTGCCGTGCGAAACCATCACTATGAAGTTGCCAAGACGCTTTTAGACCATGGCGCTGATCCCTACTTTGATACCGACGGTGAGGAGTATCCTATGTATCATGCTCGGCGTGCAAACGACAAAGCCATGATTAATTTGTTGAATGGATATGAAAAAGACAATTAACAATGAGTACGTTTCTGATAAGGTTTGTACTGGCGCTATTCACGTTGCTAGGGCATACCACCTGTTCGGAATTCAGCAATGAATTGGCCATTGAAGATGTCAAAATATTTGATAGCAAGCACAAAACTGTCCATTCGCATAAAACCATTTTAATTAACGCAGATACCATTACCGCGATTGTTGAGGCTTCCACAAGGGTATTTGCAAAAAAAGTAATAGCCGGCGCTGGCAGGTTAATCGTACCAGGATTTATCGATACGCATGTTCACTTGAGACAGATGTTGGATCTTGGCAATGGCAGTACTCCAAGTGTGATTGATGATTCGTATCGTAAAAAACTGGCAGAGAAATTCTTACCATACGGGACTACCACTGTCTTGGATATGGGACAGCCGGAATCTTGGATGCAGACCACCATAGATTGGCAGAAAAACCCCTCACCAGATTATCCGAATTATTTTATGACAGGAGCGGCGATGATTTCGGATTTGACTTGGAATAACCCTGCGCTACACCATGTGGTTATTAAAGATCATGAGCATGCGATTAAGAAAGTGCAGGAGTATGATAGTATTGGTAGCGGTTACATCAAACTGTACTCCAAATTGGAGGTAGCCGATATGTCAGTTGTGGTCCAGGCTGCCAAAGCAAGGAATATACGTTTGTATGCCCACACGGATTACAATAGGGTGACTATGCGCCAGGCTATGGACCTGGGGGTTACTAATTTTGAGCATTTTTTTACATTGACTCCTAGCGTACTTAATCACGATACGCACTGGGGGCTTATGGATGAGAAATTTGATTTAGGGAGGATCGACCATATAGATGATTTTTCTGCTGCGATGGTCTTCTTTTTTCAGTACATAAAAGAAAACTCGGAAATTGAGAAAGAGCTACTTGATTTATTGGATCAGTTAGCTGCGGAAAAGGCTACCTTAAGCACGGCACTACACGTACTGGGAGCAGTTTCAGAAAAGACCTACTTCTTCTCGTCATTCAATCACTTTCCCATCAGGAAAACTCCTGAATTGCCAGATTACTCGGACGTCAACAGACAAGAATTAAAAGCGGCTTTTAAAACCTTGATGAGCTATGTAAAAGCTGCCCATGACAAAGGAGTAGCGCTTAGAATTGGCACGGATAATAGAGAAGCTGGGAAAGCCATGTTATCTGAATTTCTTTTGTTTGCTACTGCCGGATTTTCAGTAGAAGACATATTGCAAATCGCTACTTGGAACGGTGCTATGGCTATGAAAATAGAGGATAAATACGGCTCCATTGAAATAGGTAAAAAAGCAGACTTGGTATTATTTGATAAAAACCCTTTTGACGATTATAAAAATTTCCTTTCGAATAAAACGGTTATTAAAGGCGGCAAAAGGTACCAGCCTCAGGCAAATTTGGTTACTCTCGGCATAGATGAAATTAAGAAAAAGGGGATAGTCAAGGGCTTGGAATGGATTGAAGCCAAACGAGATGACTTTGAAGCTTTCGAATTGGTGGAGGTTGGATATCATCTTTTTCATATCGGACGCATCAACGAAGGGAAAGTTGTTTTGGATTA
>JAJCYK010000159.1 GCA_029262935.1 Cytophagales bacterium
TATGCGGTTAAAGAATTGTGGGGATTCTATGGATAACAAATCTGCAAACGGTCTCAATAAGTCTTTTTCCAATAGCTTGCGCTCCTTTTTACTCAGCCAATCATAGATGCAGTCATAGGCCTGGCTGGTGTATACCAACCAATTTGCATCATTCAGGCATTGCCAAAATATTTTTCCTCTGGCATAAGAACGGGTAGCAGGGTGCAGTCCTAAGTCAGGATAGATCCTAGCATACTCCATAAGTACGTCCCGTACATAAATGGCATATTTGTCATTTTCCGTGATTTGATAGAGGAACCCCGCTTTTTGTAAAGTAAAAAAGTTTTTCTTGTGTTGCTCGTGAGTATAACCGCCGGCCAGGTCCTTTGGAATGGGAACTTGCACTCCTTCCGCCATAATGGCGTCTACTTCCTCGGTAATTTGATTTAGTGTATTATCAAAGACCGGTAGTTTCCCTAGATTTTCCCGAATGTCTGTTACTCCCTGCTTGGTTAATATGAGTTTTGGATGATTCTGTCCTAGGCTGAGTTGTGAGCACAAAGCCATGATTATCATCCCACAAAGGCAGGTTCGAACCAACAAACGGGCGCTATAATTGTTAAGATAGGTCATTTATCGAGGAAGTATACCTAAAGAGGACCGATCGGACCCTGCCGTGGTCATGGGCGACCCTTCCATCAATTTAAAGTGTACAGTATCCACATAATTTACTTTTAAATACGTGTTTTCGAACGACTCAAAAGGTTCTTCATTGGCCAATATTTTACCTGACTGATAGAAATTATTGTGATGGATCTTGGTTATGGGTTCTCCAACAACTAAATGCAATTTGATGTCACTGGAGTGTTCAAATATACTGTTGCTGATATGGGCCACCTGCACACCGTACAACTCTATTGCTGCCTGGCTTTTATTGCGTTTCCCATGGCCGACCTTATGGAATACATTGTGATCCATGTTTAGTATAGGTCCAAAGGTACTTTCATCTTTACCTCCACGATGTAAATTCAGTGCGACACCTGCTACATTATCAAAAACACAGTTCTCAATGGTGACAAATTCCGCGTTGTAAATTCCAATATCATCGATTTCTTTATTCAATTGAAGCACGGATCCGGAGATGTTTCTAAATATCGAATTGCTTATCCAGATAGAATCAGCGAAAGTATTCTTGTACACTTTTAATACATCAAATGTATGATTGATATCTAAATTGGTAAAGGCACAACCCTCCACCAATAGTTTGTAATTTCTATTCATAGAATACCTACTGGTGCTTATTACAGCATTCCCGGGACCATCCGGAGACGCTGCACCATCAATATTTATATCGACCAAACTAAGTGCACCTCCATTTTCAATATAGAATAAAGAGGTTTTCTCAAAAGTAACCAGGGGCAAACCCGGCCCTTCAGCGGATTTTAAAGTAAGGGGGTGATTGATTGTTAAAAATTTTGAAAGGTGGTAATTGGCCCCCGCTGCCAATTCCAAGATATCTCCGGGCTTAGAATCTTCCACCGCTTCATACAAGGTGTTGGTTCCAGGAGGCACCGAAATCACCTCACCGGTATTGAAGCTAAGTGAAAGGTCCTTTTTGGGGTACCATGTTACGCCTGTATTTTCTTTGGTGGCCGGCAGTTCATGGTATTTCGTACCCTGGCTTGAATCTAGATCTTTCGGAAACATGAGCCCAGACTCGTTTTTTGCAAGCTCCATGGACTGGCTGCTGAAACCTGATTCGCTTAAGCCACTAAGTCCTGTACTTAAGATATTGTCCTGAAATTGGATGCCGCTGATGTCATCATATACCGTAAACAAATTGGCACGGTCCTCATGGTAAAACACGTTTCCTTTAACGACACTATTTACAGGAGTGGCACTTCTTTCTTCATCACTACCGGCACAGAATTGCACATGATCGCAATTGATAAAAGTGTTGTTGGACGCTTCAGAATCTTTTACTTGGAAATAGCGATTTAATGGAGAATTAGGGACACCATTCATGATCACCAAAGCACCGCGAAAACGATACCCTGTAAGCCCATAGAAGTAATTGTTGGTAACCGTTTGTGTCTCGTTAATAATCCGTACTCCCCCGGTGTTCACTTTCCCATTTCCTAAAAAGAAATTGCCATCGACTTTAGTTTCGTTGCCGTGACGCATGGTCAGTGTGCCTCTGCATTCGAAAAACGTATTGGACTGATAGGTGTTCTGGCAGGACTTGTTAGAAATTATTTCGTGTTCCCCATTACATCGGTCAAAGTAATTGTACTCTACCAGCGTGTTGGAGTTTGACATAGAAAAGTGGCTGGTTCCTACTCTTAGCGTTTCACCTCCATTGGCTCCTAAATTCTGTCTGGGTCCGAAATAGTTGTGGTCAATCCGATGGTTGTTTTGCTGGCTTTCTTCGCTATTGAGTCGCACTGCCAACGTGACCCCATGATTTCGTTTATCGCTGAGATGGTTGTGGTCAAATCGGTTGTTTTTCCCATATATGGCTACCCAAGTGTCCGTTTCAAACCGCTCTGGATTATTGAAGTTATCAATAACACACTCAGTAACCCGGGTGTGATGGGCTAAGGTATTTTTGTCTTTTTTAAAAGAGATTACTTCATTGGTAGGTGTATATCCGTTACGAAAGATCAAGCCAGATACGATCAGGTGTTCTCCGGCAATACGCAAATTGGAGGCTCCTTCCAAAGTCACCTTCCCTTTTTCTTCTACGGTCAAGGTAATTGGTTGGTCTGGGGTACCGTTAGCTTCAAAGAGTAACTCCGTATCTTGCCACACTCCGCTGGCCAGTGTAATGATATCCCCAGGTTCCGCTTCCGATACGGCCTGATCAAATTCTGTTAAATTCTTTATTAATCCTGTCTTTTCGTTAGGTTCCTGACAGGATATGAAAGTAGCATGGGCCAAGTAAAGAATTAAGTATTTTAATTTTGTCTTCATTTATCAGTTTTGAAAATATTGTATGATCCCCAATACACCATTGTAAGAAATAACAATTGAGAAAGTTAATGCTCCCAACATCCCGGCGTTGAGGCCTAGACCTGCGCGGTGCTCACCCATAAGCTTTTTAGAATTAACCAAAACCATGATCCCGATGATTACCACAGGTAATACAAATACATTAAACACTTGAGTAAGTATCTGAGCTTGTACGGGGTTAGCATTTAATAGCGGCACCAATAAGCCAATTAAGCTGGCAATAATTACTAGCACTTTAAATTGTTTACTCTCAGTGTCTAATTTTCCAGATTGATAATCAGCTATCAACATAGGAGCAATCATTAGGATTGGAAAGATGGAAGATAAGCCAGCGCTCAAAGTCCCAAAAAGGAAAATAGCAATGGCAAATTTTCCCATTACTGGTTCCAAGGCGTAAACCATGTCCAGTACTTTATCCACTGTTTGGCCTTGGGAATGCATGGCTCCCATAGCCACCGCCATAATGGCTGCACTAATGAAAAAGATTAAGAGTGCCGCGGCGATCGCATCGCGTTGCTGATCTTTCAGGTTGTTAATGGTCCAGGATTTCCCTCGTATAAACAGGGGGCGCGACAAAAAAGTAGCCGCCGCCATGGTCGTGCCTACAAAAGCCGCAACCAGCATCTTACCACCTTCCACTTGAGGAATACTCGGCACCAAACCTATTAGGATATCCTTTGCTGGTGGTAGAACCACGAATAAAGAAATCAGAAATGACAATGCCATAAAGGAGACAAAGAAGATTAATACTTTCTCAAAAAAGGCGTATTTTCCTACCCACAATAGCACATTCAAAACCACGATTATAAGCACTGCTATGAAAAGTACCACTCCGTATTGATGGCTGCGCAATTCTGGAAAGAAGAGGCTCAATGTTTCAAAAATGATGTTAGATGAAATACCTAGTATGCCTATCAAGGAGTTCCATTGACCAATTACCACTCCAACTATCACCAGTATACAGGCAATCTTACCGTAACGCAAATGTTGACGAAACCCGTATAATGCAGTCTCGCCAGTGACAATGGCGTAACGGCCGTATGCTTCCATCAAAATCCAAGAAAATAAACAGCTAAGAAACAACACCCATAATAATTGCATACCATAGGAGCTTCCAGCTACAATCATGGAGGTCACACTACCGGTGCCTATGGTATAACCAATAGCAAATATCCCCGGGCCGATGGCCAATAACATCAGGTATAGCTTACGTAATACGGATTTATCTTGTCTCATTCTAGGTTGTTAAGATGCCCCTGCTAGTCACAGGGGCATCATCAAACTAAACCTGGTTCTATTAGTAGCCTGGGTTTTGTTCTAATAAACCATCATGCATCGGAATTGTCGGTTGAGGTACCTCCCGCCATGATGGCTTAATAAAATAATTAGTAGCCATCATTCTGAGTAATTGCTCCATCACTCGCTAGCACTTCTGAGTTTGGAATAGGAAATATGTGATAATTCGCACCAATCGTTTCTCCCATTTCAGCATCGACAGTACCGGTTCTCACCAAATCAAACCATCTCTGTCCTTCAAAGGCCAACTCTAGTCTTCTTTCGTCTTGAATGGCTTGTCTAACCAAGGCCTGCGTATTAAGAACAGTATGATCCAAAGGAGCTAATCCCGCCCTGGTTCGTATAGGATCTAATACATCAAGTACGTCTTCAGCAGAAGCACCGGTTTCATTCATTGCTTCTGCATGTAACAGAAGAACATCCCCAAATCTCAGCTCTATCCAGTCCTGATCAAGGCCTCCCCATTTTGGACCGGTCATGGATGTCTCATCAATGGTTAGCGCTCTTCGTAAATCTCCAGGGCTAGCATCAAAAGCAGCAATTAAGTCCGAATCTAATGGCTGAAGGGAT
>JAJCYK010000160.1 GCA_029262935.1 Cytophagales bacterium
AAAATAAAGATTGGAAGGGTCTGATTAAAACCGGCGAATCTTTTATTAATCAACACTTAGAAAAAGCTGACATAGAAGGCAAAAAATCTAGAGTCCAAATTCGTCTTCTTGAGTACAAGTATGAAAACATTATAAAGGGGATTCTAACTAGAAAAGCGGTGTATGACGAAGCACTCCTGGATGGTGATTTGACGAAGCAAATATATTTTGATGTTTCACAAAATGGACTGGGTGAAAATAATCTAATCTATGCTGCAACAGTTCTTGGGGATCTTGAAAACAGACGAAATGAAAAAATTGAACATTATTATGCACTTTTGTTAGAGGAGCCTGAAGCTCATCTTCATCCTCAAAGACAAAATACCTTCTTTAACTACTTGAATACGCTTGGTCATTTTGATGTGCAGATATTCATTACATCACACTCCCCTACTTTGACCTCGAAATCCAACTTGGATAATTTAATTGTCTTTCAAAGGGTTGGCGAAAATATCACTGCACTAAATCTAAGAGATTCAGAGTTAAACGAAATTGATAAGCAGTATCTCGAAAGGTTCCTGGATGTTACGAAATCTCAGCTCTTATTTGCAAGAGGAGTAATTTTGGTAGAGGGAATATCGGAGGCACTTCTTCTTCCAGTTTTCGCATGTATTTTAGATCCAAACTTCGATCTGGACAAAAATGGCATTGAAATAATTAATATTAATGGAGTAAGCTTTTCACCATTTGCTCGGCTTTTTAACTCTGTAAGTCCAAATAAAAGATTATCCTCAAAGTGCTCAATTTTAACCGATGGAGACCAGCATAGATACAACGGAAATTTATGCCCCAGAGTGCTGAAACTGCAAGAACTAAAACCAAACTCGGAAACGAATCTAGAAATATTTCTTGCTCTAAATACGTTCGAACATGAGCTTATAACTCAATCGGAGGCAAATGCAAATCTAATCAAAAGAGTATATGAAGAATTGCATATTCGAACTACACTTTTGAATGGAGAAGATTTGAATGCTAGATCAATTGAATTTCTTGAAAAGCTGGATCAAAACAAGGATAAGGCAATATTCTCTCAACATTTAGCAGAAATCTTGGCTACAGATCCAGAGGCAAGAGAATCCTTCTCGGTTCCTGAATACATTAAGTCTGCGATTCAGTGGGCATTAACGGGAGAAAATGCTTAGTTCTCTTTCTAAAATGCAACTCGAAATATCAAATTACCGAGATGGGGCGGTTGTTGTTAAGGCATGTCCAGGAAGTGGTAAGACATACTCTGTTGCTGCGAGGCTTGCTAGCCTACTTTCCAAAGAAAAATTTTTAAGAAAAGGAATATTAGGGCTTTCCTATACCAATGTAGCAATCGATGAAATAAAATATCAATTAAGAAATAAATTCGACATTTCAACATCTTACGGCTTTCCTCATTATTTAGGTACAATTGATAGCTTTGTCAACAATTACATCTTTCTACCATTTGGTCATCTTATAATGGAATGTCCAGGTAGGCCAAAGCTAGTCGGTGGCCCACATAGTACTTGGACTTTTGGTAAGGGGGATCGAACCTATGCCTATCCTGGAGGAGTCAGGAGATGTGTTAGCGCAAATCCAGATGGGTATTTTGATTGTACTACATTCGATATAAATGACAAATTAATTCCGATAGTAAGCCCAAGAGAATTCCATTTTAGCTTTTCAGGTAGTAACTATTTTAAAAACGATGGCTCTCCAATTAAGAGAGTGCAGGATATTATTGATTCTAAGTTCAAGCTTTTCAAATATGGCTATGCTAATCAATCAGATGCTAATTACATAGCGCTCAAGGTGTTGATTGAATATCCAATTGTACTAGACAACGTAGCGAATCAGTTCAAATATCTATTAATAGATGAGGCTCAGGATACGGATCAAATTCAGATGAGAATTATTGAGCAACTGTTTGAAAAAGGTCTAAAGAACATAATGCTTATTGGTGATAGAGATCAGGCAATTTTTGAATGGAACAGCGCAAGACCAGAGCTTTTCGATGAGAAATACGATTTGTGGGAGAAGATTGAGCTAACAGAGAATAGACGAAGTTCACAAAAGATATGCGACTTTACAATTCATTTATCCAGCTTTGACCGAACCAAAGCAATAAATGAAAATGTATCGCACTTTGAATTTGAGCCCGAGATCTTAGATTATTTACCAGAAAGTAAAGCAAAGAATTCACCAATAAGTTTTAACGAAAGTAAAAGCTCCTTTGATGAAGTGATGAGGTACTACATTGCTATATGTGAACAGAATCGAATCGATATTAATAAAGAAAATGTGGCCGTATTGTACCGAGGAAGAAGCTATGCAAGATATTTAGGCCTGCAACAGGATATAGTGGAATTTGGTCAGTTGCCTTGGGTTAAGGGAAGTTACCACGTAAAGGACGTGATTCAAGGTAAACATTTGATGGATGTAGGTGATTTTTCAAATGGATACAAGTTGTTAGAGAGAGGTTTGATAAATGCAAAGAATCGTGTTTTGGATGCTGCTTTCTTTTGCAATCAAGATTTTATCCAATCCTTAATTGATAGGAATGGGCTGCGCTCCATAAGAAATGAGATTCATAGTATTATCAATTCATTACCTTCAACTCGTAGTAAAACAATACGTAGCTGGGTACAGGAGTCAAATGACATCTTAAATGCAATGGAGTTAAACTTTGACTTTCCCATTAATGTAAGAAACGGAGACGTCCTGGTAGATGACTTTTTTGCAAGCGATTTAAATCTGAAAGAAATCCATCCATTTTTTTACGGAACAATACATTCCGCTAAAGGCAAAACATTTGAAGCTGTACTACTAATACTTAGTAAGAAACCAGGTAATAAATCCAATTATTCGACAATGTTGAGAAGCGGGTGTAAACCAGGTGAAGAAGAGGAGTTAAGAAATATTTACGTGGCTATTACAAGACCAAGAAAAGTACTTTTAATGGTCGTTCCAACCTCGGATTTGGCAGTTTGGAAGTCAAAATTTTCTAAAACCTAACCTTCATGCTATGAGGTTTAATATTCAGCCTGCACCGAAACAACCTATAACTCTAGCAGTTGTAACTTCGAGGATCGAACCGATGATCTACTGATTACTAGTCTCAGATTTTAGTAGATAGTAAAAAAGGGGTTAAGCCCCCTTTTTTACTTTATCAACTTTAGCCTCATTCGGGCTAGCCAAGAAGTCAATGTTCTCAATAGCAACTATCGCTCTTTTAACTGCGGTTGTCTTCTTGCCTTGAGTTTGTGAATAGGAGTTGTAGCGTAATTGAGCGTGGAGGGACACAAGCGTTCCTTTTTTAAGGTACTCAGCAATTCCGGCTTTGTCAGAGTTCTTCCACATCTCGCAATCATGCCAGTCAACGCGTTCTACTTTCTCGCCATCTTGGCTGAGGTAATAATTTGGTGTAGCTAAACTAAATTTGATTACGGTCTTACCGCTTTCTAATTCCACTTTTTCGGCGTCTTTTCCGATTCTGCCTACTAAGATCAAGGTGTTTCTTGCTGAATTTTTCATGATATCAAATGTTTAAGTTTAAAAATAATTTCGGTGGGTATAGTCCAATCGAAAAGGGGAAAAATAGGCAATAGAAAAAAGGCGAAGCCGGTCGGAAAATACTATCCCGACATGTCGGGACTGGAGATTTTTCGTTTTTCTATTGCAGATAATTCCCTTGATTGAACTTGCCACTGGAATTGGGTTTAAACCACATTTGGTAGCTTGTTTTCAGCAAGGTCAGTAATCTTAGGTAGGCCAACTATAGGGCTGAAAATATGTCGACATTACGTATGCTATCGGCCATAAGCGAACATAGCTGAAGTTGGTCATTGGGATTCTTCGCCAGCGGCCAACGTTTAG
>JAJCYK010000161.1 GCA_029262935.1 Cytophagales bacterium
TAGTTTATAAATTCCAATGGCGTGTCAAAAGAAAACTGATTGCAATATTGCAGTTGCCCATTTTCATGTACCAAAATGTCCACGGCGTCTGCCTCCATAAATAGGGACATTGATTTTAATTTGGTTTTTCCCTCTTGGCGAGGCACCCCTTCAATTAAGGCATCTGTATGGTGTAGCAAATGCAAATTTAGATTAGGATAGATGGTTTTAAACCAGCTTATAATCTTTCGATCAACAGCAAAAACATTCACCATTTTATCAGTATGGTGCTTGTAATAGCACAACAAATCTTCAGTTTCCTCAAAATCGCAATTAAGCTTCAAATAAGATGCTGCACTTTCTTTATCGAAAAGAGCGCCTGGTACTAATACGGATTTTGGGTTATAAACTGCAAGCTTAACGGTGTTCCAAAAACCTGCATTTAACAAGTGGTGATTTTCAAATAGACTCTTTAGGATGTTGACCGTATCGCTGGCATCACTTGTATTTAGCAAGTAATCTTCCAACAACAAGCAAACATTGGATTTGCTGTCGATTACGCAGAATTTGAAATGTTGCTGGCCTAGTAAGAAACAAAGATTATACTGACTTAGGTGATCAACATTGAACTTACTGCTTTTGACTTTCTTTATTAGATGATATTCTGCCACACTGGCTTTCGCACTTGTTATTCCCAATTTCCAGATGTCGTTACCTCAGTACGGCTTCCAAATCGAAGAGGTTTTTGATTCTTGATTTCGTTATCTTCGTTACGTGAAGGATCAGTAGGAGCCGGATCCACCACTTCAATAACATCCACCATCACCCCACTTTTGTTGATCTTATCCGCCCAAATAGAAAATTGCTTGTCACTATTTGGAACAAAAGGTAAGGTTTTGGCATCAAACCCTGCCCCAAAAAGTGAATCGAGTACAGGCACTGAGCCCAGGGTATCTATATCGACTACGACACTATCCGCACCGTATTCTAATTGTATAATGGTTTCTTTTTTTTCTGTAAGATAGATTTTACCTGACTGCACAAAATTGACTAATTTGTTCCAATCGCTAGTGAATTGACCATTTGAAGCTTGGTAACTCATTTCGGCGTCTCGAATCATCTTTAACTTCTCGATGACCAAAGTTTCTACAGTGGAGATTCTTTTTTCTTCTTGGATATCATGAGCTATTCCGCTAATAAGGAAATAGGCCAGGCCTACACTAATTACGTAGAAAACTATGGTAAGGATCTTTGTAAGGTTCATTTTTTGTAAACTTTAGATACAATTATAGCTATTTAATCAAGTAAAACATAATCAATTGACACGCTATTTTATGTAATTATTTCCAATTTTGAAAATACCCACGCATATTTAAAAGCTCTTCCAGGTTGTGGAGATTTCGAAATGCAGAATGCATTTGTGGGCCATCTTCTGCTCTGAAATCATCCAATCCAAAATATCGCACCTCTTCTATTATTTGATGTTCTTCAGTCAATTCAGGATCCGTACCTCGAATCACACGGCCACCTGTGTGCACAACTTTAAAGAATAACTCGATGGCATGTAAGGGGCTGGTGTAAAATTCATTAACAAACATAAATTGGTGAACATCAATTTGAAGTCCGGTCTCTTCTAGAAACTCCCTTTTTAAATTGTCCACTAAAGAGATTTGAAAATCAGCACCACCTCCAGGAGGAGACCATAAATAGCCTTTAGCGGTAAGGCCCTGATGTCGAACCATAAGCATTTTTTGGTTTTGCACTAATATTCCTAGCACACGGACTCTTAAATGTCCTCCAAACTTTTCTTCTATTTCGTTTCTCATTTGGCCCCCGACTTTGTAAACTTATCCGTGCAATTTGAATAATCCAAAATAAGCAGAAAGTCACAAATATAAAGATATTCACTATTGGAAACATCCAACCCAAATTATAAGTCCCGAGTAATGCGTTATTTAGAGGCCCAGCATTTTATGAAACTGCTAGGATTCCAACTGGAGGTGATAAGCCCTGGTAGGACCTCTGGAAAATTAATATTACAACAAGATCATTTGCAACAAACTGGATTGGTTCACGGTGGTGTAACGGCTACTTTAGCGGATATCGTAGCTGGCTTTGCTGCTTATACACTGGTACCGGAGACCCATCATGTAGTGACCGCGGAACTTCGAGTAAGTTATTTACAACCTGGCAAAGGAACAGAGCTTGAGGCCATAGGATGGGTCCTAAAATCGGGTCAAAAAATGAACTTTTGTGAATCTGAAGTATGGTCTGTGCAACCAGAAGGAAAGATATTGATTGCCAAAGCCAGTGCGGTAATGGCTACTATTCCTCCTAATTAACTCATGGCCTCACCGTCAGAAATACTCGCCAGTAAGTTTCCTTTTACTCCAACCACTGATCAAAAGAAATTTTTCGAAATTACAGAATCATTTATTGCCAGTAAAATACCGAACTGTACCTTGCTAGTAAAGGGATATGCAGGAACGGGTAAAACTTCTGTATTAAGTGCACTTGTAAAGGTGCTGCCTACCTTTGGTTACAAATCCATGCTTTTAGCTCCTACAGGCCGAGCAGCGAAGGTAATGGCTAGGTATACTAACAAATCTGCTTTTACCATTCATAAAGTCATTTATAAATTGGGTGACAGCAAAGATGGTGGAGCGGTTAAATTCAAACGTCAAAAGAATTATCACAACAATACGGTATTTATAGTTGATGAGGCCTCTATGATCTCGGACGATGGTTTCAATCAAAGTGGGTTATTATGGGACCTGATAAAATATGTATTCGAAAATAGTGGCAATAAGCTGATGCTTGTTGGTGATGACGCGCAACTACCTCCGGTGGGTCAATCTTTAAGTTTGGCATTGTCCAAGAAACATCTAGTTGAAAAATATGGACTAGCGGTAATGAGGGTAGAGTTAAAAGAGGTCATGCGACAAGCTTTGGATTCAGGTATTTTGGAGAATGCTAGTTATCTACGCAATTCACTAGATAAAGATCAGGAACACGTGCGGTTTGTCACCTCTAAAAAAGACATCTTTCGTATGAATGGTGATCGCATGGAAGATGGGTTGCGTTATGCCTATGACAAATATGGAATGGGAGAGACGATTGTCATTTGTAGATCAAATAAGAATGCCGTAGAATATAACCGTCATATTCGTCACGCCATTTTTTATCATGAAAGCGAAATTGAGTGCGGGGATCAAATCATGATTGTTAAAAACAATTATTTTTATAAACCGGAACATTCTCCTATGGGATTTCTGGCCAATGGAGATTTTGCCGAAGTACTGAAGATTCGCCGATTTGAAGATATGTACGGCTTGAGGTTTGCCGATTTGGAAATCCGTTTATTGGATGACCTCAGCAATTCGAGCCTGGAGGTTAAAGTGGTTCTGGATACGCTTCATGATAATTATCCAGCACTTTCTCAAGAGCAACACCGGAAATTATACGATCAGGTACGGTTGGACTATTTGGAAATCACTAATCGTACACAGTTACGTGCTGCCTTGAAAAAAGACCCTTATTTACAGGCCTTACAAGTAAAGTTTGCCTATGCCTTAACTTGCCATAAGTCCCAAGGAGGTCAATGGAAGGCGATTTTTATGGATCAAGGTTATGTACCCGAAGCACAACTAAACCGGGAGCAACTACGTTGGTTGTATACGGGGGTCACCAGAGCTACAGATGAGCTATTTCTGGTTAATTTTGCCGAGAGTTATTTTAATAGTTAGGCAGGGTTATTGCAAGAATGACTGGTATATAGTAAGTTTGATAACATTTAGTAAGATATTATGATTATGATGAAGAAATTTTTTGCACTGATGGTAATCGGCCTGTTCATGGTTAATGTCAGTATAGCCCAAGATGCTGCGGCCGACGCAGATGGTGCCAAAATCACCTTTGAGGAAACCTCTAAGGACTTTGGTGATATTGTACAGGGGGATGTGGTAGAACACACCTTCAAATTCAAGAACGAAGGAAATCAACCTTTAATTTTATCAAATGTATTAGTAACCTGTGGCTGCACGGCCACCAAATGGCCCAGGGATCCTATCGCTGCAGGAAAGGCTGCTGAGATCACGGTCAGATTTGATAGTAAAGGTAAAAGTGGTGCTCAAAACAAGATTGTTACCGTAGTATCAAATGCCGTCAACTCGAGAGAAAAGGTCAGCATTAAAAGTAACGTGCTGCCTAAGAAGAAAGATGATGCCCGATAGCATCGGGTAAAAGTTATAAAAAAAGGCTCTGCAATTAAAGTAGGGTCTTTTTTTATAGTGACTTTTGGACCGCAATTGCAATAAAGATCCATCCCATAATCAAAGCCAAACCACCCACTGGGGTTACAGCTCCCCATTTCAGATTGTTACTAAGACAAAGGATATAAAGGGAGCCTGAGAATATTAATATTCCTATCAAATGACACCAGACGGCATAATTTAAAAACTTATGGGCACTTTGAAACATAAACAAACCCACAAACAATAAGGCTAAGCTATGATATAACTGATATTTTACGGCCGTTTCAAATGTGGCTGTACGCTGGCTAGCCTCTAAAGTAGCTTTAAGGGCATGTGCTCCGAAGGCTCCAATACCTACTGCTAATCCGCTGGAAATAGCCCCTAGTAGTAATGTTAGTTTTTGCATAAGGTTAGTTTCTGGAACCGAAGATACTACTTCCCACCCGGATCATAGTGCTTCCGGCTTGTAAGGCAATTTCATAATCATTGCTCATGCCCATAGAAAGCTCTTCCATACTGAAATTATCACTTTTGTAAACCTTTAATTTTTCAAACAATTGAGCCAATTGATCAAATTCATGGCGGACCTGAGCCTGGTCGCTAGTGAACGTGGCCATACCCATTAAGCCACAAATCTGAACATGTTCCAATTTCTCAAATGAACCATTGCTTACCAAATCGGATAGTGCGTCAGCATCAAATCCAAATTTAGTGTCTTCCATAGCAATGTGGATTTGCAATAAACAAGGAATTTTTCGCTCGTACCTCGCGGCTTGTTTGTTAATTTC
>JAJCYK010000162.1 GCA_029262935.1 Cytophagales bacterium
CAGGTGACATTCATTGATAGCCCCTTACAGCCGGCTGCTGTGGATAGAACGGCCGCGCACCTGCAACGCAGTATCGGTCAAAATACATGGACTGCGCAAGCGATGACTTTACCGAAAGCTCCTCAAAGAGAACGATTTACAGTCACCGTATTGGATGATCATATAAATGAACCTATGGAAGTAACCATATTGCCCTCAGGGCGGGTGCTATTTATAGAAAGAGAAGGAAAGGTTAAGCTATATGACCCCCTAGTAAAGCAAACAAAGACTATTGGTACCCTGGACATCAGTACCGAAGGAAATTATGAGGATGGCTTACTAGGACTCGCTTTGGATCCTCACTACGAACAAAACAATTGGATTTATTTATTCTATAGCCCTCGAGGAGGAGAATCAAGACAGCATGTAAGCCGGTTTAGACTGGCTTATGAAGATTCTTTAATTATGTCTACCGAGAAAGTGATCTTAGAAATCCCTGTGCAAAGGGAAACTTGCTGTCACTCTGGAGGTGGACTCGAATTCGGTCCGGACGGATTGTTATACATTTCCACCGGCGACAATACTAGCAGTAAAGAATCAGACGGGTTTTCGCCATTGGACGAGCGTCCGGGAAGAGCTCCTTTCGACGCTCAAAAGTCCTCTTCAAACACCCATGATTTGCGAGGAAAGATATTGAGAATTGCGTTGGAAACCGATGGCACCTATACCATACCTAAGGGTAACCTGTTCCCTAATCATGGTAGGGACGGGAGACCAGAAATATATGTGATGGGTTGTCGTAATCCATTTCGGTTTGCTATCGACGCAAAAACAGGATACCTCTATTGGGGAGACGTAGGCCCAGATGGAGGGAAGGACGGTCCACAGGGCCCTCAAAGTTATGATGAATGGAATCAAGCTAGAAAGCCAGGAAACTATGGTTGGCCTTATTTTGTAGCCGACAATAAAGCCTATACTGCATTTGATTTTACCACCCTGGAAGTAGGATCTCATTTTGATCCTCAAAATCCCATTAATGAATCCCCGAACAATACCGGATCCAGAGTGTTGCCTGTAGCGGAGGTTCCTTTTATGTGGTATGGTTATGGTACTTCAGTAACCTGGCCTATGTTGGGCAGGGGATCAAGAAGCGCCATGGCTGGACCGGTTTACTACCAACCAGCACAGTCTTCCAACGCTGCCTTACCCGATTATTACAGCGGGAAACTTTTTATTTTTGAATGGGCACGAAGTTGGATCAAAACACTCTCATTTGACGATCAGGGAAACTTAACACAAGTAGAACCCTTCTTGCCCGATGTTGCTATCTCCAAGCCCATTGATATTGAGTTTGGTCCAGACGGAGCAATGTATGTATTGGCCTATGGTGCCAATTACTTTGCGGATAATGAGGATGCACAATTGATCAAGTTGGAATATGCAGAAGGTAATCGCCTGCCGGTACCGGCGATCACTGCTAATAAAACAGTAGGCCCCACGCCATTGGAAGTTACTTTGAGTGCGTCCAGATCTTTTGATTACGATCACCAGGACAGTCTGCACTATCGCTGGGTCCTTAACAACTCCACCATCCTCTCCGGAGAAACCGTACAACATGTTTTTGATGAAGCTGGTGATCATCAAGTGACCTTGTGGGCATTTGATAAAAGTGGAGACAGTACCTCCTCCTATATAAATATCAACGCAGGTAATAGCCCGCCGAACATAGCGATTGATTTTCAGTCCAACCGTTCCTTTTATTTTGGTAACACCAAACACACCTATCAGGTCCGGGTCAATGACTTAGAAGATGGCGCTACTGAAGCGGGTTCCATCCCTTCATCTGCAGTAATTATTAATTTTAATTACTTACCTCAAGGAGAAGATCTGGCAGAGTTGGGACCAAATTTGTTTAAAAAATCTACTAAGTACTTAAAGGGGAGACGCCTTTTGGATGGTAGTGATTGCGCTACCTGCCACGACTATCAAGTTGTTTCTAGAGGACCAAGCTATGAGGCCATAGCCCAACGATACTTTAACGACCCTAGTAGCGAGCCCGTGTTGGCTCAGAAAATTATTTCAGGGGGGAATGGGAATTGGGGCAATACACTAATGGCGGCGCATCCACAACACAGCCTTGAAGAAACCTTGGAGATGACTCGTTACATCCTTTCTTTGGCTCCAGAGGCTCAGACATCTGGATTGCCTTTACAGGGCCATGTTTCGACTTTGGAACATAACAGCAACGAGAGTCAAGGAAAGTATCTACTTACCGCTTATTACCAAGACCAAGGGAATGGCATTGCCACGGCACTTGATACTTATGAAACTGTTATTTTAGGATCACCAAAGATTCAGGCTGAAGCCTACGATGACTTTTCGGGAGTTGCCAAACAAAGACCCAGAGGAGGAGCCTTAGAATATGTGGGTACCAACCAATCGGGATCGTTTATAGTATTCAATCAAATTGATTTAAGGAACATTACTCATTTGACCTGTCGCGTACGGGTTAGAGGCGCTGCCCAAATTCAAGTTCACAAGGACAACCCCCAAGGTGCAATTTGGAGCCAAGCTACCGTTTCTGGATCAGGAGATTGGCAGGAAATACGCCTGCCCGTAAATTCGGGAACTGGTATCCATGACCTGTATTTTACTTTTGAGGAAGCCTCAGTGGAGACTGGGCTAAGTCTAAACATAGATTGGATTCTGTTTGAGAGCAGCATTTTATCCACCCGTTAACAAAATCGATAGTTCTTATAAGTTGGGGTTTTGAAATACTCGGATATAGTCCACATCCAGGACTTGAGGAAATACCGTGGTCCCATCGGGGCTGCCTGGCCAATCACCTCCTACCGCTACGTTGGCGATAAAGAAAAAGGAACTATTGAAAGGATAACTGGGGCCTGTCAGAGATGCTGAGATGGTGTAGAATGGTTGGTAGTCTACAAACCATTGAATGGATCCCTCCTGCCAAAGGATGGTAAAGACGTGGTATTTGTCTGCAAAGGTTTCGGATACATCGATGGAGTAGGGTGCACCGGAAAAATTGTGTCCGTTGTTGTTGTAATGAGCTGTACCATGAACTCTAAACGCTTCATGGCCTACGGCTTCCATAATGTCTATTTCTCCACAAGTCGGCCACCCAACGATGTCGATGTTGGCACCTAGCATCCATAAAGCTGGCCATATGCCCTGGCCCTGAGGCAACTTGGCTCGAATATCGATACGACCAAATTTAAACTCCTTTTTGTCTTGGGTCGTTAATCGGCTAGATGTGTAGGTGGGCGGACCGGCATTTAACGCGGCGGTAATAACCATTTTGCCGCTGGCAATGGTGGTATTGGCTTCTGTGTAAGTTTGCAATTCATTATTACCCCAGCCACACAAGTTTGGGCACCCATCACCTAGTTCAAAATTCCAACTATCGCCGTCTAAGGCACTTCCATCAAATTCTTCTCCCCATACTAGCTCCATACTAGGGTAGGTGGTGGGAGTAATGAATCCGTCTGCGTCCTCCACTGGAGTATAGGTATCATCATCGAGAATGGTTATTGGGACTTCAGGAACAGGCATGACCCCATTTTGGATGTTTGAAACCTGGATAAGGAAGGACTCATCAAACTCCAATTGGTCATCGTTGGTCAAAGGAATAGATTCAGTAATTTGGGTTTCACCTGCGGCAAAGCTTATGGTGCCCGCGGTGGTAGTATAATCCTCTCCAGCCACGGCACTTTTATCCACTGTGGTATAAGTAAGTGTCACCGGTTTATCAGTAGCGGCACTTAAATTAAACCGGACATCTGCCGTGCGTATAGTGGAGGTTCCTTCAGGCACTCGGTCATTGGAAATGAATATTTCAGGAGTACCACCTCCCCCTCCAGCTGGGTCTTCTGAACCACTACTACAACCTAAAATCAGCCCTATGAGGCAGCTAAGCCACGTAACGTAATTTACTTTCATATTAATCATTTAGAACTATAACCCAGATGACCCGGATTTGTTTTGACAAATTCACCAATAATCCTTACGAAATTTCGTGGCCAACTTTCGTTAATAAGTCTTTGGTAGCTTGTATGCCCTCTACCTCTGACATACTCGCTCCTTCATATTCGATTCCAATAAATCCTTTGTACCCCGCCTCTTTTACAATAGTCAGCATTTTTCGATAGTCAGTCTCTGTGCAATCGCCGGCAGCATCAAAGTTGTTTGCCTTGGCACTAACTCCCTTGGCAAAGGGCATTAACTCCGAAGTGCCTTTGTATCTATCGTATTCTTTTGTGCAGGTATAACCGTCATCGGTTTTTTCTCTTTCCACACAAAAATTTCCAAAGTCGGGGAGGGTGCCACAACCAGGCATATTCACTTGAGAAATAACACCAGATAACCACATGCCATCGGAACTGTAACCTCCATGATTTTCTACAATGACACCGATATTGTGGTCATTGGCAAAGGTCGTAAGTTTGCCAAGTCCGTCAACGGCTGCCGCTGCTACTTCCTCAGCTGATCCTTCACCGGCGGCATTTACCCGGATTGAATGGCAGCCTAAGAATTTAGCTGCTTCTACCCATTGGTAGTGGTTTTCAACCGCCTTCATTCTTTCTGCATTATTGGCACCTCCCAAATGACCTTCTCCATCAACCATAATAAGGACATTTGTCATCCCCAAATCATCGGTACGAGTTTTCATCTGCGATAGATAATCCTGGTCTTTGGCTTTATCTTTGAAAAACTGATTTACATATTCCACTGCATTTATGCCAAATGTCTCCTGTGTAAAACTGGCAAAGTCCAGATTGTCCAGATTGCCGTCAAACAAGGTTTTGTGGAGAGACCATTGTGCTAGAGAGATTTCGAAGAAAAGTTCAGGTTTGGCATTAACTACCGCGGTAACATTCTCATCGGTAATTTCCTCACTCCCTTGCTTGGGGGAACATGCATTCAACACGCCCATACTTACCAGCCCATAACTTGCGGTGCCTCGCACCATATTTTTTAGAAATAATCTCCTTTTATTCATTTCAACATTGATTAAAGTGGAATAATTTTGACCGCGCACCCATTACTTTTAAGACAGGTATTAAAACAAAGCTTAAAAAACGAACGAGGTGAAAGTAAATGAAGATTATAAGATAAGGGCTTCCCGAATTAAAAGCAAAAAATGCCGGGGGGATTGATTAAAAAAGGATAGCCTGCCGATGTTTCGACAGGCTATTTGTAGGGTTATTGATCAGCTACGTTAGTTGCAGGCATAAAAGAAAGTTCTGGTCTCATTTGGCCATCCACGGTTTCTATCTTTTTGGTCAAGGCCAAAGTTCGTTGGTATAAAGCACCAGCTTCATCACCTAACATCTCCAGAGTTTCGCTATTTTGAGCGTGAAAAGTGCTGGCGTCCTTGGCCCAACGGGTAACCATAATCATAGGTTCTGTACCCATGCCACCGGTGTATATTCGGTAACCATAGGGGACTTTCTTGGCCGCGTATAAGGCTTTCCACTCCTTAGCAACAGTTTTTGCTTCGGCTTCTTTGTCCGGATATAAGTAGTAATAAACCATATGCCTATAATTAATCCCATCTTCCATAATGGCGCCACTATTGTAGGAAAGGTCGGTGGATAGATTAATAATATAGTCTTTATGAGTTTCGAACAGACCGTCCCAACTAGACCATACTTCTTTAGCTGCATCTTTTCCTAAAGCTGCATCCATTTTGGCGAAAGGACTTTTGTCAAGTGCCGCCATGTTTTCGATAGGACTTATAAAAATATAACGCATGTCATCTGTTGACAATGCCATAAATTGGGCCTCTGTTCCCGCATGTTTGGATAAGGTTTCAACAAACGATTTGCTGGCCTTTTCATATTCCATCATTTTGTTGGGTAAAACCACATCTTCATGAACAACAAATTTTTGGCTTTTCATTTCCTGAGCAACCAGGTTGCTCGAAAAACATAGTAAGAGCAAGCCGCATATAAGGGCTTGGGGTAATAATAGTTGACTTTTCATCATGTATAGGATTAAGTGTTTAATTTCTTGGCTGAGAAGGGTTTAATAAAGTAAACAAAATGGTTGCCATATCAAAATTTTATACAGCTCATATTTATTGAAAACCAATAGTTTATCCTTATTTTTATCATGTAACGGCAAGTGATATTTATGAAACTCTTAACCTCTATCTTATTAGTATTTTTTGCAGTTGGTATTGAAGCGATGGCCCAGCCCACGAAAGTAATACTCGATACTGATGCTAACAACGAACTTGATGACCAGCACGCCATTGCTTATTTGCTATTCAACGATGACATCTTTGACATACAAGGAATAACCGTTAATGCTACTTACAATGGTGGTGCACTACCAGCCCATATGGAAGAAGCACAGCGTGTAGTGACATTGTGCGGGTATAAGGAAGGTCAAATTCCCATCATACCTGGAGCCAGTAAAGATTTTAAAGAAATCTTACCGGTCCTGCATAACGCGGATTTCGACGGTAAGCCAGCGGTGGATTTTATCATAGAAAAAGCCTTAAGTCAGGAGCATGAAAAGTTAGTAATCGTGCCCGTGGGTACCTTAACGAACGTGGCTTTGGCTCTAGCTAAGGAGCCCAAAATTGCCTCCAAAATCCGGGTAATATGGTTGGGTTCCAATTGGCCAGATCCTGGAGAGTACAATTTGGTTAATGACACTACTGCCATAAACAGTCTTATTGAAAACCGACAATTGGAATTTGAAATTTGTACGGTGCGATATGGGGAGTCTACAGGAACCGCGGCGGTATTAGTTTCAGTTGACGAGATTAGACAAAGAATGAAAGGTTTGGGACCGCAACTAGAAACACCGGTACCGGGCAGACATGGAGGATCCTTTTCAAACTTCGGCGATTACAGCATTGAGTTATTTGAAAAAATTGGAGACGATCATCGCTCTCTATTTGACGTGTGTGCCTTGGCAATATTAAAAAATCCAAGATGGGCCCAGCCCTCTAAGGTCCCGGCCCCCCGTTTGTTGGGAGATTCCTGGATTGAACAGTCAGGGAACTCTCACCATGTAATCTTCTGGGAGAACTTTGACAAAGAAGCCATATTATCAGACTTCTATCGAAGTATGGAGCAAGCCCAAACTAGGGAAGAACCTTAAGATCCGCTAGTAGTAGTACCCGCAAGCGTTTCCAGATCGGTCTTTGATAATTTAAATAAGGCCACCCTGGCAAACCTGCCGCTGATATAAGTAGAACCAAGTACTATTAAACCGCCATCTTTAGTTGCTGAGAAATCCGCCATTTGATATGGCTGATCAAATCCCAGGTATCTGCTTCCTACCAACTCTTGAGTTGTTTGATCATAGGCTAAAAGGAGAATTTTACCACCTTTTGTTTCGGTTCCAAAAACGACGAGACTTTTACCTGCTACTGATAACTTTTTTATTTTGACCAAGGCTTTTTGGGTA
>JAJCYK010000163.1 GCA_029262935.1 Cytophagales bacterium
CCCCCAACTTTTCTAGTAAGCTGATAACACTATTATGATGGGTTTGAAACCAGGTCGCCCCAAAATCAATGTGATTTTTCGTTAAGATCCTGCCTCCAATCCGGTCTCTGGATTCTAGTACTATAAAATCGGTAATGCCTGCTTGGTGTAATTGATAGGCTGAGGTTAGGCCAGATAGCCCTGCTCCTATGATTACGCACTGAGAATAGGTGTCTTCCAACATCCTTAAGGTTAAAATCTAGAATTGTAAGTTTTCATAGAATCAAGCAAAATGGCTCATATTGTTGGTAATACTTTTTACAAATGTTATCGTTTCCACAATCCGTTGTCTTTCGGTTCCACAATAATATGTAACAACCCTGTTACATTTCATCGTAATTATTTTCCCTTATTTAGAAAAGAAGGGGAAACATCTTAATTATAATTCCATTATCTAAAAATAAGATAGTTTGCAGGTGCATAGTTGTCAGTTAGTAACAGTCCTTGATTATTGACTGCTAAATCTAATTTTGACATCAACAATTTATTAAAACGATCGTTTTCAGTAATAAAATTTACTCCCTTAGAAGACTTCAGGGCCACAATTATATAATTAGTAGGCCCTTTATTATCTTTACCCTTTACATCAAACACATGGACTTGTGGAAATACATGTTGAAGCGTCTTAATTTCACTTTTGATAAACATAGAACCTCTGCCATTCAAGTCCCCAATAATGTTCAAAATAAATACGCCATTGTCGTTCAATATTTCCGAAACAGCCTCAAAACATTCCATCG
Source organism: Cytophagales bacterium (assembly GCA_029262935.1). Classification (GTDB taxonomy): domain Bacteria; phylum Bacteroidota; class Bacteroidia; order Cytophagales; family Cyclobacteriaceae; genus JAJCYK01. Next base: position 780 of record JAJCYK010000163.1, read on the forward strand.
TGGTTAAATGAAAAGGTACGGTTAGGTCAGATGTTAAAACATCATATAAAACACCATCGTACTTGTTTTGGCATTGAGATAAAAAGTACCGGGCATCCTCATGAAAGATTTTGGTGCTTGGGGATTTGACGAAAGAGAAATGATTGACAGCAATTTCAGTTTGCCGAGGATCAATCTCTACTACATCTAAGTTTCTTTCTTTAAAAGTTTCCTGAAAATGCTTAGGATATGAATAGGCTCCTCCTCCAAACATTACAACACTTTTCCAAGTTGGATTGAAGAAATCAATTAAGTCATAGTACTCGGTATATTTATATACTAGTGTATTGGGGTTATCTATATACATTCCGGAATTTATATGCCCATTAATCGACATGAATTTGGAATTTGGTTTTAAATCAGTCTCGTCCCAAACAAACACACGAGAATAATCTGTGTCTATATCTAAGTATTCAGAATCACTAAGGGAGTAATACAGATTGCCAATAAATAATAGGATAATCCAAAATAAATAGTTTTTCAATGTTGGCCACGCAATAAATCCTGCTAGAATAAAAAGTATACATGAAAGTGTCCAAAGTATTTGATTGGTTCCAAAGAGAGAAATCATGACAAAACCACTAAGAAACGTTCCAATAATACTTCCTGCTGTTGATAAGGCATATACGGTTCCAGCAGTTTCGCCTGAATTTGTTACCCCTACAATATTTAGTCTAATAGCAAAGGGGGTCACGAAGGCTAAAAAAAAAGATGGGACAGAAAACAATATTGTACATGATAAAAGGCTCTTTATTACTAGCCCGAGTGGTAAGTCAGATACCATTTTTAAAACATAATTCTTCCCCAAATTGAGTATTAGAATTGCGGCTGATGTATAAACCAAAACAGTAGCTAGCCGCTCAATTGTGGGGAACTTATCAGCTGTTTTGCCCCCATACCAATAACCGAATGACATAAATCCAAGTATTACACCTATAATTGATGTCCATACAACCAATGATGAACCTAAGAATGGTGCTACAACACGCGAACCAACAATTTCAAAAACCATCAATACAAATCCTGATGTAAATACAGATAAATATACTTTGGTCTTAGTAACCTTAGCTATAGTCATAAATCGAGTTTATATATTAACCAATTGGTGGGAGACAATGAATTGATCATTTAAGATTACGTCCTAATCCGTTTCTGCAAATAAGTACAATATTTCCAAAACATTGATACATCTCGTTAATGTCCTTGGGTAAATTTATAAATTAAGAGCAAAAGTAGAGATTGCAAGTGTTTTGTCCGTTCAATATCAATGAACTGGATAATTCCTGTACATTAAACTCTTAAATTACACGACTCATTAAAGTAGAGTAGTCGGCCTACATAGAACAATTTTAGACGTGACATTTCCCGCAATAGAAAAGTTAAAATCGTTACAATCAAAGCACCAATTAGAGGTGGAAAGAGTAGCATTCCCAAGTTCCAAAAGCTTCTTTAAGGTGGTTTTAAAGTCTAAGGGCGGTACTTGGCCACTTCATCTTCATGACGAATATGGGGACTTCACCACTACCAATCAGCTTTTGTGCATTGATTTGGTTTTACGCACATTAGAGGATTATAAAGATGCTGATGACTACCTGATCTGGTGCCAACAGTATGGTCTGAATCCCTCAAAGTGGCTTGACTACTTTAAAGCGTTAGCGTTAGTTTACCTTGAAATCGAGTCAATCATAGGCCCTTTGGAACCAGCAATCTCTTCTTATGATTACCAATTAAGGGCAGGAAGCTATGCCTACCTCCTTAGGTTATAAGTAATATGTGCTAAACGACTAAGCTGCTTGTTTAGATGCAATCAAGACAGATTTCTGTTTAGCAAGTTTGATTACTTTCAACTTGTTCAACAGTAAAATAATGTAATAAGTGGGGTCAATTTCAAACCATCGTATACCTCCAAAATTGGCCCTAGAACTTAATTTATGATGATTATTATGGTAGCTCTCACCCATCATTAGAAAGTCTACGGGTAAAAAATTCCTAGAAGTATCTCCAACGTCAAAATTTCGGTAACCGTATTTGTGAGCAAACCAATTGATGATGGCACCATGAATAGGTGAAAGCAAGTACTGAACAGGAAGTAACAACCACAACCACCATACAGTGGCAAATTGCCAGTACACAATACTATAGGCCAAACCCCAACCAAGTCGTGAATACCAAGAGCTTGCTATGCGATCAAAGGCTGACCACTGAGGAACGTTTTCTGTAAATCGTTTATCAATTTTTATCCTCTTTTTAGTGATTGCAGAATAGGTGGTTTTGGTCTTCCACATCATTTTAAAAATGTTCTCATCGTATTTTGGAGAATGAGGATCCTGAGGTGTGTCTGCAAAAGCATGATGCATGCGGTGCATAACTCCATACCCATATGCACTGAGGTAATTACTACCTTGAAAAATCCAGGTTAATACGAAAAACACCTTTTCCATCCCCCTGGACATCGTAAAAGCACCATGAGCGGCATATCGGTGTAGGAAGAATGTTTGAAAAAATAATGACAAGTACCAATGGGCTACAAAAAAAACCAATATCGTTACCATGAAATGATATTCCCTTTAATTAAAAAAACAAGAATCATACCTTGACCCTCATTAATACAGACAAAGTCGTAATTGGTTTGTGACAAAAGTTTGTAATTATTTTTTGAGCTTAGTACCTACTTCTTCCTTGAGGGCGCTAAGAAAATCTGTGGGAACACCCAAACTGCAGGCATTGGTAAACTGACTAAGAAAATTGGAAGGTAAACTGAACTCCTCTTTAAAGCTTTTGGTCTTTTGGTTCAATTTTTCTTTTGCTCTGCAAAAGATCTGCCGGCAATTGTCCTTTTTCTTATCAAAAAGAGTTTGCAAATCTTCATATTCAAAATCAAAAACCTCCCGCAATATAAAAATGGCTTTTTCCAGGGGCTCTAGCTTACTGTGTACAACATTTAATGCTGCCGCTATTTCCACATCTAAATCAAACTTGTCGAAATCAATGTATTTGCTCATGGCCTCCGCAAAATTGAAGTTCTCTAAACACTCTTCTTTTTTCAGTTTTAAAGAGTTTAAATGATTGATACAGTTATTGGTAACTGCTTTTATCAAATA
>JAJCYK010000164.1 GCA_029262935.1 Cytophagales bacterium
AAAGCTAATAATAGGGCTTGGGAACACTGTTACGGTATCCGCAGCACTGATGGTTTCACAACCTGAGGCGTCCACTGCGGTGAGTGTTACGGCGTATTTGGCTTCAAAATCAGGGGATGTATTTATGAACGAATAGGCTAAAGTATCTTCTGTAGGTTGATCGATTTGATCTAATACAGTACCCACCGCATCGTAAATGGTCCAGGTATATCTGTCTATGACGACACCTGCAGGCTGAGGCCCACTGGTATTCCTTAATGTACTTATCAGTGGCGAACAGTCTTGTCTGGGACTTGCTGTAAAAGTCGCACCCGGTACTGGGTTGACCGTAACGGTCATAACAGTATCATCCGTACAGCCGTTGGCGGACTCCACTTCTAAGCGCACAATATAGTCTTTTGCTGTAGGGAAGATATATGAGGTATCCCCACTATTCCCGGTGTTAATTACCACATCAGGCGCACTTAATGGATTAAAGTCGTAATCAAACCACCAACGCCAAACAGCAATTGTGTCTGCCACAAATCCACTGGGGACTGAAGTAAAATTGGTGCTGACATCATCAAAGAACACAGAGTCATTGGCACACAAGATACCGGCCCCGTTAGGTACAAAGCTAGCTCTCGGCAAAGCAGTAACAATAACTACCGCGGTATCTGAGGACTGGCAATCCGTATCTTTATCGATCAAGGTAAGCACTGAATTATATACTCCTGGAGCCATATAAGACTGAGGCCAGGGACCAGAAGGCACACCTACTACAGAGTCCTTTTGTATAGAAACACCATTTTCATCGAAGAACTCAAATACATGAGCCGTATTCGCAGTAGCAGCGGCAGATTGATCGGTAAATGTCACCAAATTACTGCCAAACTGGTCCTCACAAAAGAAAACGGTATCCACACTGACAGGTTCACTATTTATTTGAATCTGCGCCACAGGGGCAGCTATAACTTCTATGGTTCTTTGTATCACTTCATCGCAACTACCAGCAGCATTACCATCCGACGCTACTAATTCAATTAATTTGATTCCTGGATTATTAAATGTCCTTCTAGGGTTCGTGCCTCCGCCTGTTGAATGTACAGGATCACCAGTAGTAGGGCCATCATAAAAGGTCCAACTATAACCAGCGCTGGAATTAAGAGGCCAAGTAGTCAGGTTTTCAAAATATACCTGTTCTCCTGCACAGAACTTATCTGTTACAATGCCTCCCGAGTTGTTTTTTCTTGTTCTAAAATCTGGAATAGGAGCTGCCACTAAAATAATACGGGCGGTTTCCATCACGGGAAGTGAGTCAGGATACGGGTTACACTGATTCCAGTTGTTTAAGGTGATTTCAAATTCCCTCCCGATGTCTGCAATTGTCGTAGTCCCTGGTACCGTTATCACGCTACTAGTTGACCAAGGTCCGGTTACCGGTGCTGCCATGTAGTCAATGGCTCCTGAGAATGGATAAGGAGGACTCGCTCCTGCTACTTGAACACCAGGAATTCTATTTGCTGCTCCGGCAGTTCCATAAACCCACTGGATCCAGCGATTTTCTAAATTTGGGTTGTCATTTTCGTTAGGTGGTACACAATTAAAGGTACTGTTGTCATCGAAGGATACTGCGGCTGCATGTCCGACACAAACGCGGTATTCTATAGGGTCTATGCGAATATCCCCGCCGTTTTCATCATCTGTATCCCATACTGTAACGATTTGTTCCTGCCCTGTACTACTACAGATAACCCCATTGACCACCAAAAAGGTCTCCGGGTTGTACGTACATTGACTACCTCCTTGAGGATACGTATGGGGAACATCGGTCACCGACCATTCACGAGTTCCAGCATTCGTTAAAATTGCTGGGACTAAGTCGGTAGTTCCATCATCCCAATCTATAAAAATTTCTACCGGTCCCCCCCCATTGTTTACTCCCGTATACAACACGTCCCACTCCACATCAACGGGAGCACAAAGTGTTTTGGGGTCCATGAAGTTACCCTTAGAAATGATCACACAATTTTGAGCCGATATTGAGCCCGCGAAGGCTAAGCTACCCATACACACTAGCAGAAGTAATAATCCCTTTTTCATCGGCGAAAAAATACGTTATGGCCTCATGTGAGGCATTACTCGTTTATTGAAGAATCAAATTTTGCGATTTTATATCTATCATATGTGCCAAAAAAGAATCAAAAAGTACATGGGAGATTTAAATTGTTATATCGTGGCAATCCACAGCACACTTTTGCCAATTGCAAACCAATTTTAGGGAAGAGGCGCTCCTACGGGGTAATATGAGTATCGAAAAAATAATAAAATACCAGAATTTCTATCAATAATGCAATTCTGAAAGGTAACCCCTCTTGAAAGGGAATTGTCAGTATTGTCAAAAATCGCTAGAGATAGCTAGAGATAGCCCCAATTGTCTCTTAACCTTAGTTGAGGTATAGCCCTAGAAAAAAATAAGATAGCCTAGTAAAATACGTTTTAATGCCTAGATTTGTATCCCATAAGTGCTATTCTGCTGCTAAACTTATGGGATTACCAAAATACATTTTTGTTACAGGGGGAGTAACCTCCTCATTAGGTAAAGGAATCATATCTGCTTCTCTTGCCAAACTGCTTCAGGCACGTGGATTTCGTGTCACTATTCAAAAGTTTGATCCTTACTTAAATATCGATCCTGGTACTTTAAACCCCTACGAGCATGGCGAATGCTATGTGACTGACGATGGTGCAGAGACGGACCTGGATCTGGGTCATTATGAACGTTTCTTGAACGTTCCTACTAGCCAAGCGAATAACGTTACCACTGGGCGCATATATTATAATGTAATTACCAAGGAACGCCAAGGGGATTACCTAGGTAAAACCGTACAGGTGGTACCACATATCACAGATGAGATCAAAAAGAATTTCTTCGCTTTAGGAGCTAGCGGATCCTACGACATCATAATAACGGAAATTGGAGGATGTGTGGGGGATATTGAATCCCTCCCTTTTATTGAGGCGTTACGTCAGGCGAGATGGGATGTTGGCCCAAATAACCTGTTGGTGATACACTTAACTTTAGTACCCTACCTACAAGCGGCAGGTGAGCTAAAGACCAAACCAACACAGCACTCTGTAAAACAACTGTTAGAAGCCGGTGTACAACCAGATATTCTAGTTTGTCGATCTGAGAAACCGCTTCCCGCGGATATTAGGAAGAAAATTGCACTTTTCTGCAATGTAAATGTCAATTCAGTTATTGAAGCACAAGATGCAGAAACCATTTATGATGTTCCTATCATGATGCGTAAAGAGAAGCTGGATGAACGTTTTCTAACCAAACTCAAACTAAGTACCAAGTCTGAAGTCAAAATTGATCAATGGAAAGAATTTTTGGGTAGGCATAAGAACCCGACAGAGGAGGTAAAAATCGCCTTGGTTGGCAAATATGTGGAACTACCTGATGCCTACAAATCTATTGTTGAGTCCTTTGTTCATGCTGGTGCGGAAAATGAATGTAAAGTGCATCTTAATTATATAAGTTCCGATTCCATTACTACCAAAAACATCACGGAATTACTAGGAGATCAAGATGGCATCCTGGTTGCTCCAGGATTTGGGGAGCGCGGCATGCAAGGCAAAATACAAGCTTGTAAATATGCCAGGGTAAATAAAATTCCCTTTTTTGGAATTTGTTTGGGAATGCAATGCGCAGTAATAGAATTTGCCAGAAACGTACTTAAACTGAAGAATGCAGCCTCCAAAGAAATGGATACAAAGTCCAGCCATTGGGTGATTGACCTAATGGAAAATCAAAAAAAGATTACCGTAAAAGGTGGCACCATGCGATTGGGTGCGTATGACTGTGTTTTGAAGAAGGGAACAAAGATTTACCAAGCCTATGGTAAAAGTAAAATTTCTGAAAGACATCGTCATCGATACGAGTTTAATAATAAGTATATTGCGAAATTCGAAAGCGCTGGCATGATCATGTCAGGAACCAACCCAGAGACTGGATTGGTAGAAACAATTGAATTGAAAGATCATCCATGGTTCGTTGGCACCCAGTACCATCCTGAATTAAAAAGTACAGTGTTGAACCCTCATAAGCTTTTTGTAAAATTTGTCCAAGCTGCCTTAGCGAAGAAGGCGGAAAAAATATAATTGCATCCATTATGGATAAGAATCAAGTTACCGGGTTAATCCTGATATCCCTTTTGATGTTAGGTTATTTCTATTTTAATCAAGAGGAATTAAAGCCGACTCCGCAGGAAATTACTCCTG
>JAJCYK010000165.1 GCA_029262935.1 Cytophagales bacterium
GGCCCAAAGTATCGTAATTAATATCACCTGTTTCCAACATTATTTGAATGGTTTTGGCTACCGTATTTTGATCGTAGTCCGGCAATTTATTAATCAAACCTTTTGCCGTTAATGGCTCAATCATAATTGCTTTGGAGATAGCGTCAAATAGCTTTTTGAAATCCGTTTGTGGAGGTTCTGGTACCCCTAAACAGATGTCGCAATGACCGCATGGGCTAGTTGTTTTCTCGCCAAAATAGTCCAAAAGTTGTAGTGCGCGGCAACCTTTTTGATTCTGAACATAACGTTGCACCGCCTTTAGTTTACTAAGTTCTAACTCACGTCGTAAATTGTAAGTCCTAAGATCCAAATTTATACGTTTAGGGTCTTGCCTGGGTCCAAGGAAAGATATTTGTGGTTGATCTTTACGAGGCTGAAATATGGCGAGTTCTCGATCCTGAAGGCTAGACAATTTCATTTTCACCTGGTCAACGGTAGCATTGGTAGCACTGGCAATTTTCGGTTCACTTATGGTAATTCTTCTGGTGAACAACTCTCCCCCATACAGCCGTAATAAAGCTTTAATCAAGGTGTCGAACTGGACATTGGCTATTTGAAATTCGTACACGTGTTGGTGATTCGCCGTAAACTGAAATTGCGAGGGTTGATAGAAACTTTCGGTAAGCTCTATTAATCCCAAGAGTTGCAGTTTTTTGAGGGCGTGAAAGATTTGTAATGGCTTTTCCCGATACTTGGAAGCGAAAACGTCCAACTCAAAGTCACGGTCCTCAGGTGCATAACTCCCGATGGCAATTTGAAAGTGATTGGCCAAGTGTTGATAAATGGTGCGCAAATAATCCAACTCCGGATACTCGTTTTGCTTACGTTCTTTCAAAGCATCTATATCCCCAATCTGGTAAAGTATTACCGCTTGAGCTCCTGTACCATCGCGACCTGCTCTACCTGCCTCCTGGTAGTAACTTTCCAAAGTATCTGGCAAATCGTAGTGTGCGACTAATCGCACATTTGGTTTATTTATTCCCATCCCAAAGGCATTCGTTGCTACCATCACCCTGCTGCGTTCTTCTAGCCAATGTTCCTGGATGATTTTTCGATCCTTAGCTGCAAGACCACCATGATAGTGCGATGAGGCAATGCCATGTTTTTGCAACTCTTGGGCAATGTCCCGGGTTCTTTTCCTGGTATTCACATATACTAAAGCACTTCCTTTTGTGGTATTTAATGCCTTCAGTAATTGAAACATTTTGTCCTCGGTAACCTCCACCTGGTAGCTGAGATTCTTACGTGCAAAACTGATTTGGAATATTAGGTCTTGCTTAAAAGACAGTTTTTCTTGAATATCCTGCCGTACCTCAGAAGTAGCGGTAGCGGTTAAGGCTAAAATGGGCACTTTTGGTAACGCCTCACGAATTTTCGCGATTTCCAAATAAGCAGGTCGAAAGTCATAACCCCATTCGGAAATACAATGAGCCTCATCCACTGCCAACAAAGCTACCTTCATTTTGACCACACGAGCTTTAAAAAGGTCTGTTTGCAGCCGCTCTGGGGATACATAAAGAAACCTGATATCCCCATATACACAATTGTCCAGGGTGATGTCCACATCTCTTTTGCTCATACCGGTATGTATCGCCACTGCTTTTATGTTTAAGCCTTGTAGCTGTCTTACCTGATCCTGCATCAAGGCAATTAAAGGTGTAACCACCACGCATATGCCCGGTCTCATCAAAGTGGGCACCTGAAAGCAAAGAGACTTGCCTCCCCCGGTGGGCATTAGAGCCAAACAATCTTGGTTATTAAGAACCGCCTGAATGACCTCTTCCTGTGGTTTTCTAAATGAAGTATACCCCCAATATTCTTTTAATATGGTTAATGCCTCACTCATTGATTTGATTTAAAGTGTAATACTTGCAATGGCAATCGTAAAAGGTACCCTCTCTAGTAAAGCTTAAGCCTGACTTTTCCAATACTCTCTGTGAGCCTAGGTTACCTGGCAGGGTCACAGCCACTATTTTTGTGACTTTTAATTGGTCAAACCCATATCGTATCCAAGCTTTAGCGCCCTCGGTAGCATATCCCAGGCCCCAATACTCAGGTAGTAAACGGTAGCCTATTTCGCATTCACTGGTTTCGTTTAAAATTTTCAATACAAACCAACCCATAAACTTTTGGGTAATCTTATCTTCAGCGGCCCAGTACCCATAACCTGGGTGCCGCTGATAATAGTCCAGGTATTTTTTCAAATCATCTTGGGTCTCTTGATAACTTCTTGGTCCCAGGATGTAACGCATCACCTCAGAGTTGCTGTTCAGCTCATAAAGGGAGTCCTGGTCGGTGTCCCTAAACGCTCTAAACGTCATTCTTTCAGATTCCGGAAGTACTAATGCCATATTTAAGTTATTAAGGTATGCCATAAATAAAAAGTGACATATCCTTGCCATGGGTGCCACCGTTTACCAAGATCCTCCAGCTCCGATAAACTGGGTTTTTCGTCCCGATTCAATTGATACTTCAAAGCATTATGGAGCCCCACGTCTTGGATAGGATAGGCCTCTGAATAACCCAAACATTTCATAAGCACATAGTGTGCGCTCCAAGGGCCTATGCCTTTCAGTGACAACAGGCTTTCATAGGCATCCTCCATGGACATTTGCACTAAGCTATTTTTACTGAGCGTTCCGGTAACAAATGCCTCCGCTATTCCTTTTATGTATACGTATTTACCACGGGAGAATTGCCAGTTTTTAAAATCCTCATCAGAAATTTGCAATACGGTTTCGGGCGACGGAAAAGTCCAGTACCTTTCTCCATTCCAGCTTAAGGAAGAGCCGGTGGATTCAACCAGTCTTCTTTTTAAGTTATAAGCAAAGTTCAGGTTAATCTGTTGTCCAATAACAGACCAGCAAAGTGCTTCAAACAAATCGGGAATACCGATTAAACGCAGGCCTCGTAGGGAGCGAACCACCCGATTGAGGCTGGGGTCTGCCTCCATTTGTTTATAAAAGGGATCCAAATCTCGTGTCAAATCGAACAATTCGATGACGTACCGGATCACTTCACTGGCTTTGTCCGGGCTTAAAGAACCGTCCAAGGTCTTCACTAAAAGCCCTTTTGGATGAGCACCAGCAGCAATTAACACAGGTTGTTCTGTTAGCGGCAATACTTTCCAAAATTGAGTAGTCGTTACCCGATGCAAACATTCTGCAGGGTTACGATTTAAAAACTTCAGGCAATGGTTAAAGTCAAAATGTCCGTTAACCTTTATATAAAGGTCTTCCTTTTTTTGAGTCCAAGTTACTTTTTGAGGCATATCAATACTCCTCCACCGTTAATCTAAAGGCCCTTTGATCTGTATTGTGGAACGTTATGTTCATTTTTTGTGCTTGATCTGTCAACATCTCAACATTGCCCAAGTGATTAGACCCATCTACAATGATCCATTCACTCCTAAATCTTTGATTTACTAAATTTAAATCATTGACGGCGTTATTTGACAATATTACCATATGCGCTTTTATAGGAGCACCCACATAGGGCATCAAAGGTGCTTTCACTAAAATTACAAGCTTTCCATGAAACATCCATGCTTGATAAGATTCCGATGACCAGCTATTTGTTAAGATTAATTGAGGTCGCAAATGTCTACTACGCCGATTAGGGAAAATGTTGTAGTTAAGGTCTTTAATGGTTACTCCTTTTGAAAGAAAACTTTGATAACGGGCTTTGGAAATAAAATCAATGGCGGTACTGCCTTTGAGGTGGTAAACCATGATTTCATCAGTTGGATTGTAGGTATGGTGGAAATTTAAGGCCAGCCCAAGAGACCATACCCATAATACGGACTGCAACCAAAGCTTGCGAATGGTAGTAAGATAAACCACGCCCAGCAATAAGATTGCATATAAGAATACCAGCTCCAGTGGGCTAATCCATAGGTTTGAAATGGTGCTACCTGGTAAATTAGCAATGGCTTGGTTTACAAAATGAACTCCTTGTGTTAGCCAATCAAGTACTTGGCCTAGTATTGTGGACAAGGTAGGCCAGAAACCCACTGTTAGGAATAGTGACCCAATAAGTAGTACTACCAAAGTAGTTGGGATCATGAACAAATTCCCCAAAAGAAAATATACTGGAAACTGATGAAAATAGTACAAACTAATGGGTAGTACGCCCAATTGAGCCGCCAGGCTCACGGAAATGATGCCCCATATGTATTTGACTATCTTATTATTCGGGGACCACCAAGCTGAGATTTTGGGTTGCAGCCATAGAATGCTACCCAATGCCAAGTACGACAATTGAAAGCCCACGGCATAGATTTCGTTTGGATCAAGCAGCAGGATTAAACATGCCGACAAACACAAAGCATTAAAATTATTACCGCGACGATTATAGTGCTTACCCACTACCATGACAGAAAACATGAGAGCCGCCCTACGGGTGGCGGGTGCCAATCCGGTAAGCATGGCAAATAACCAAAGTGCGAGTAAGGTTAGCAACAAAAAAAACCACCTCCCCATTTTGTGATAACGCCGCACACCAAAAGCCGCCATCAGAAATCCGTAAATGATTCCCAGATGCAAGCCTGATACCGCCAAAATATGCAAGGTCCCGCTTTTTGCAAATGCCTGCTCCACGTCATCAGTAACTTGTTGGCGGTTGCCTAGTAACATGGCCCCTAAAATTTCCCGAGCCACCATTGTGGGTACATATTCTGTAATACGGGTTTGCAAAGCCCTACGCAAAGACCAAATGCTTCTTTGTAAGGATCTGTTTGAGGAGGGTTCGATAATTAAAATATCAGCATCCTCCAGCCAGTGTTGCCCATAAACACCTTGGCGCTCCAAAAATTTCCGATAGTTAAATTGATAGGGGTTTTGGGGACCAGGCAGGCGCGATGGTGCTCCATGGATCAATACCCGGTCGCCATATTTTAGGGGTTTGTGGGTATGCACGTGTTGAAAGGCGTGTATTTTTTGCTCCGAAATGAAAACGTCGTCCTTTGCTTTTACGACTTCTAGTTTTAGGGTTATTCTTCGATAGGAATCGTGGAGGCGTGCAGGTTGCACCACTTCACCCCAATACCCCTGGGCAGTGGTTATCGGCGGTGACAGCCTTGGTGAAGACCAATGTATCCTCACAGAGCCAGACATGAAAATGATGGTCATAGCCAAGCCACCTAGCAGGTAGGAGCATTGAAAGAACGTTATTTTGGCTAAGGACAGGGTTAACCAAAAATAAAAAAAGATCAGAATTACCCAGAGAGACCACCACCAAAGGTTGGGTTCCGTGTGGTTCAAACCCCATAAAAGGCCTAATATCCAAGCCAGGGAAAATCTAACAAAAGGGAAAGGGAGCCATCGCAACATTTTCGCCAGATTAGCAGCTGACGGTATCAAATGAAAGTTTACAGGCTACTCTTTCTTCTGGGCGCGATCGTAGGCCTCTATAATTTTCTTTACGATACGATGCCGAATCACATCTTTAGCCTCTAGCTCAACGAATCCAACACCTTCGGTACCTTTCAATACATTGGTGGCATCTATCAGTCCGGATAGTTGCTTTTTAGGCAAGTCAATTTGAGATCTATCACCATTGATGATCATTTTGGAGTAAGGGCCCATGCGGGTTAGGAACATTTTTAGCTGCATGGGTGTCGTGTTTTGTGCTTCATCCAAAAGGATAAATGCATTGTGCAAGGTGCGACCACGCATATAGGCCAAGGGGGCGATCTCAATAACCCGGTTATCTAAGTAGTACTGCAATTTCTCCGTGGGGATCATATCATCCAAAGCATCGTAAATGGGGCGCAAGTACGGATCAATTTTTTCCTGAAGGTCACCTGGCAAGAAGCCTAAATTCTCCCCGGCTTCCACTGCAGGTCGAGTAATAACTATTTTCTTGACATTCTTTTCCTTTAGGGCTCTCACCGCCAAAGCCACGGAAATGTAGGTTTTTCCGGTACCTGCAGGCCCGATGGCAAACACTACCGGGTTCTCTTCTACCGCTTTTATCAGCGTGCGTTGGTTGGCCGTTTTTGGAGAGATCCTAGCGCCCTTGGTACCGTAAATAAGTACGCTATTAGGTTCACTGGATTTAGGAGATTCTTGATCTTCCTGTAAGTACTCTTGTACGTTGTCCTGAGTAACTTTACCAAACTTGTGGTAATGATCCAAAAGCATATTGAGCACATCATTAATCTTAAGGATCTCTGGATGGGTTCCTTTAATTCGGATTTCGTTACCACGGGAGATAATCTTGCTTTGGGGGAAAGCCGTGGCCACCTCTTTGATGTTGGCATTCTCCACTCCCAGGAAATCAATTAAGGATACGTTATCCAGTGTAATAATTTTTTCTACCAAATGCTTCTTATTTATTTGTTTTCAAAGTTATCTAAAAGAATAAAAAAATACCTAATTTTGGCAATCAAATGACACCCTTCCCCTCGGATGGCCTTAATTACCCTCACCTCAGATTTCGGAGAAAGTGACCACTACGTAGGGGGGCTTAAAGCCAGCATACTAAGCATTAACCCTCAACTTACGGTCGTTGACATAAGCCATAAAATCCAAAACTTCGATTTGGCCCATGGAGCTTTTGTTTTGAGAGCAGCCATTAAATCTTTTCCTATCGGCAGCATACACATAATTGCCGTAGACTCTATTGGTAATACGGGAGACAAGCAGTTAGCGGTACATTTAGCAGGACATTTTTTTTTACTGACCGATAATGGTTTGTTGGGGCTGATCAGTGAAGAAGAGCCCGATGCGGTGGTAGAACTAACCTGGGAACAATCAGAAATCAGCAGTTTTCCGGCCCGTGACATTCTGGGTCCGGCAGCAGCACGATTGGCCAATGGCGAGGACATTAGTGCCTTGGGAACGGTTAAAGAGGATTTTAAAAAAATGATGGGCAGACATCTCAGGGCCAACAAAGAGCAAATTTTAGGTCACGTGATACGGGTAGATCATTATGGCAATTTGATTACGAATATCGATGAAGAGGTATTTTACAAGCTTAGTGAAGGTAAAAGGTTTCGAGTAGTAATCGGCCGTGAGCAATTTAAGCGCATTCATCCCGCTATCAGCGAGACCGGTAGTGGAGATTGTTATATCATATTTAATAGTTTAGGGTTGTTGGAAGTAGGAATTAACAAAGGGCATGCTTCTGAACTCTTGGGGTTAAGATTTGATTCGCCCATAAAAATCATATTTGAAGAATAGTATGCTGATACGAATTGTAAAAATGACCTTCCAGGAAGAACGGCTAGAAGACTTTGTGGCCCTCTTTAAAGATTCGCAACCAAAAATCGAAGCTATGCCCGGATGTCAACAGGTTACACTGATGCAAGATTGGGAAGATCCCCAGGTCTACATCACCTACAGCCATTGGGATAACAAGAAAGCTTTGGATCATTACCGTCATTCCGAGATGTTTAAAGACGTTTGGGCCAGAACCAAAGCCATGTTTGCCGATAAACCACAGGCGTTTAGTATGAAGGCTGCAATAATTTAAATGGACGTTTCTTGAATTGTGATTTTCTCCTTATGTTTGCAAACTGAGTTGGAGCGTGAGGGG
>JAJCYK010000166.1 GCA_029262935.1 Cytophagales bacterium
TTATTTATAATTAATATTCTAAGAAGCGACCATATACTAAACCTAAATTCATGAAGTCGATTACAATCAAAGCGCTTACCATCCTCTTTGGGGTTTTCTTTTTTTGTATTACCCTGTCTGCTCAAAAGAGCACGGAAAAAACGGATAGTGCAGACCTCAAAAAACCACTTCCATTAAAAGCAGATAGAGAAATTCATCTAGACCTTGATGAAGGCAGTTGGATTTCAGTGGACGTAAATCCCAATGGAAACACCCTGGTATTCGACTTTCTGGGAGACCTTTATACATTACCAATCCAGGGCGGGAACGCCACTCAGATAACTTCGGGGATGGCCTTTGATAGCCAACCGCACTATAGCCCTGATGGCAACTCAATAGTATTTATTTCCGATCGTGATGGTGGGGAAAACGTGTGGGTTCTGAATATGGCGAAGCAAGACACGGTACAAGTTACTCAGGGCAAAAACTATAGATATCAATCTCCAGAGTGGGCTCCTGATGGATCGTATATTTTCGCCTCTAGAGTGGAAGGCCGATTTGGTACTCATAAAATATGGATGTTTCACCAGGACGGTGGTAGTGGGGTGCAACTGGCCAAAGACAAAAAAGAATTTAAAGCCATTAAAATGGTGGAGACCGGTTTTGGACCGAACGGCCGTTTTTTATGGTTCTCACAAAACAACCGAGATTGGCAATACAATGCCGTATTCCCACAATATCAGATCAGTGTATTTGATAGAGAGACAGGTAAGATAGAAAGGAAAACCGATAGATACGGCTCAGCTTTTCAACCTACACTTTCTCCAAATGGTCAATATTTTGTTTACGGCACTCGACACGACGAGCATACCGGACTGCGCATACGTGATTTAAATTCTGGAGACGAACGCTGGTTGGCCTATCCCATACAACATGATGATCAAGAATCCAGGGCCACCAGAGACGTATTACCCGGTATGTCCTTTACCCCGGACTCCAAATCATTAATTGTAAGTTATGGTGGAAAGATTTGGTCTTTGCCAGTGTCAGGTGGCGCAGCAACAAACATTCCGTTTAAAGTAAACACCAAACTAGAAGCGGGTCCTTTGGTGGAGTTTGACTATCCGATTTCCGATGAACCTGAATTTGTAGCCCGTCAAATTCGGGACGCAGTGCCTTCTCCAGATGGTACTCAATTAGCCTTTACTGTTTTAGACCGGTTATATGTAAAAGAATTGCCCAACGGTACTCCTAAGCGACTAACCAATATGGAGGTGACTGAAGCGCAGCCTGCTTGGTCCGCAGATGGCAGTAAAATTGTTTTTACCACCTGGTCTGAAGATCAAGGTGGTCACTTATATACAGTAAATGCTAGTGGGAGATCACGTGTAACTAAGCTAACACAATCTTCGGCGTTTTATTTGGAACCAACCTATACGCCTGATGGCAGTCGTATTGTGTTTCGAAGCACCCCTGCTAGAAATTTCAAAGATGCCATTGGCCCTAGTTTCCGTGGTCATAACGATACGGACATTTCCTGGATTCCCGCCACTGGAGGAGCAAAAGTCACTGTTGCCCCAGCCTATGGGCGATCAAGACCCCACTTTATCAAAGGGGAGAACCGCATTTACTTGTACAGTAATACCAAAGGTTTAACTTCCATTCGTTTTGATGGTACTGATGAAAAGGAACATCTAAAAGTTACGGGAATCAAAGTTCCCGGTGCTGAGAAACCACCTCAAGCCCGAATGGTGCTGCGCTCTCCACAAGGGACAGAGGCATTGGCCATGGTAAACAACGACTTGTTCTTGGTTAATGTGCCTTATGTGGGCGGGGAGGTACCTTCAATTTCCATTGCAAGTCCTAAAGCAGCCCCTTTCCCATTTAAGCAATTAACGGATATTGGCGGGCAATTTGCCGGCTGGTCTGCGGATGGTAAAAGCATCCATTGGTCCATGGGTAATTCATTCTTTACTTATAATTTACAGGTACAAAAGGCCTTAGAAGACAGTGTAAAGGGCGCTCTAAAGAACATAGCGCCAGCGGATAGTGCGACGAGGAAGGTCCTAAATGAGAAGAAGTACCAGCCTTCTGAACACGTTATATCTATCAAAGTAACCAGGGACATTCCCAATACCAACATCCTGTTTCGAGGAGCCCGGTTGATTACTATGAATGGTGATGAAATCTTTGAACGAGGAGATATACATGTCAAAAACAATCGTATTGAAGCCATAGGTTCTTCAGGTAGTTTATCCGCCGGATCTGGTACTCAAATAGTAGATGTTACTGGAAAGACTATTGTTCCTGGATTTGTAGATACCCATGCCCATATGTGGCCCGAATGGGGAATTCACAAATCTAAAGTATGGTTGTACATGGCCAACCTGGCTTATGGTGTTACTACCACTCGAGACCCTCAGACTGCGACCACCGATGTATTAACTTATGGTGATTTAGTAAAAACGGGAGCCATGCTGGGGCCTAGAATTTATTCTACGGGACCCGGAGTATTCTATGGAGAACAAATCAAAGATTTGGACCATGCCCGAAATGTCCTCAAGAGGTATAGCAAGTACTACGATACTAAGACTATTAAAATGTATGTGGCTGGTAATCGACAGCAACGACAGTGGATTATTATGGCTGCTCGGGAACAAAAATTGATGCCTACTACCGAAGGTGCCTTAAATTTTAAGCTTAACCTTACTCAAATCATTGACGGATACCCCGGTCATGAGCACAGTTTTCCAGTATTCCCTCTTTACAAAGACATAATCCAACTGGTGACTGAAACTAAAACGGCTTACACACCTACTTTGTTGGTGGCCTACGGAGGGCCTTGGGCAGAAAATTATTTTTATGCTACAGAAGTCGTCCACGATGACCCTAAGCTTAAATACTGGACGCCCCACAGAGAGCTGGATGAGAAAAGTCGCCGACGCGGTAGCAACCGCGGAGGTAGCGGCTGGTTTATGGATGAGGAACATGTTTTTAAAGAACTGGCGGTATTTGTAAAAGATTTAGTGGAAGCCGGGGGCAGAGCCGGAGTAGGCAGCCATGGTCAATTACAAGGGTTGGGCTACCATTGGGAACTATGGGCCATGCAATCTGGAGGGTTAAAAACGCATCAGGCCTTGAAAGTTGCCACTATTTTAGGAGCGGAAGCCTTAGGGCTGGATAATGATTTAGGTTCTTTGGAACCGGGCAAGCTGGCCGACCTGGTTATCTTGGACAAGAACCCGTTGGATGATATTAGAAACACGAACACCATTTACCAAGTCATGATGAATGGCCGTTTGTTTGATGGTAATACCTTAGACCAGGTGGCGCCGGATTCTAAAAAGATGGAACCGTTGTGGTGGCATCAAGGAGAGCCTGGAGATTTACCTGGTGTTAAAGACTAACAGAAGGTTACCCAATTCTCTAAAATCATTGCACCCTGAGGTGTAGCAATTGATTCAGGATGAAATTGCACACCTCTTAGATTGAGATGTTTATGTCTTATGGCCATCGGCGCGCCATTATAACTGGCAATAACTTCTAGTTCGGCGGGGATTGACGCAGGTGATAAAGTCCATGAATGGTATAAACCACCTTGAAGATTCCGGGGTAAAT
Organism: Cytophagales bacterium; assembly: GCA_029262935.1. Classification (GTDB taxonomy): domain Bacteria; phylum Bacteroidota; class Bacteroidia; order Cytophagales; family Cyclobacteriaceae; genus JAJCYK01. The sequence goes on from JAJCYK010000166.1 coordinate 3,598, forward strand.
CATGAAAAAGCGCATCTTCTTTTACTATCTCTATCTCGACGGACTTGCCGTGTCTGGGGTGCGTGAGTTGATGTAGTTCAGCGCCAAACTGCAAACCTAAGGCTTGATGACCTAAGCATACACCTAACATGGGAATACGGTCTTTATAAGATTCTATAAAGTCCATCAACCCAATAGAGTCGTATGGCAAACCTGGCCCTGGGGAAATTATTACCCGATCACAAGAAATTACTTTTTCTTCCGTGATTTGATCATTAAAACAAATATCACAGGAAACATCCAAACCCCTTAACACTTCCACCAAATTATAGGTGAAAGAATCGTAGTTATCTATGATCAATACCTTCAAGAATAATAACTTTGTTGAAAATTAAGACTTTAAAGGTACTGTTTCTATGCCACCTGCTGAAGGGTTCGAATATATTAATCATCTAGCCGGTAGCGGTGTGCCTTTCGTATGCCTAGTTAATTTTAAGGGTACCGAGGTTAAGGTTTGGCCGCTTTCAGAACTATCATCTGAGGAATTAATGTTCGATATTAACGGCAAGACCAATTGCAACCAAAATCAGCAGCCGGAGCTAAACCAATGGCATGTCACCCCACTTGGGTTTGAGCAATACCAAAAAGCTTATGGTATTGTTCAACTTCATCTAAGGCGAGGTGATAGCTATCTGATTAACCTGACTGCGGAAACAGGCTTGCAGAGCAATCTCGGACTGGAACAACTTTATCAGATTAGTAAAGCCAAATACAAAGTATTACTGAAGAATACTTTTGTGGCATTTTCACCAGAGCCTTTTGTTAAAATTGAGCAGGGGAGCATTAGTGCCTTCCCCATGAAAGGCACTATTTCTGCGAAGGTACCTGATGCCAAAGAACGGATCCTAAATGATGAAAAAGAATCAGAAGAGCACAATACCATTGTGGACCTCCTCAGAAATGATTTAAGTCGCGTAGCCACTCAAGTTACTGTAAAGGAGTTTCGTTATTTGGAATTGGTTACAACCTCTCAGGAGGATCTATGGCAAGTAAGTAGCAAAATTACCGGTAAGTTGGACCGGGATCATTGGAGTAATCTAGGTACTATCTTACAGGACCTGCTACCTGCTGGTTCTATTTCAGGAGCCCCCAAAAAACGAACAATGGAAATCATCGAACAGGCAGAAAACTACGATCGTGGTTACTTCACGGGCATATTTGGTTTGTTTGATGGTAGCACTTTTGACAGTGGTGTCCTTATTCGTTTTGTAGAGCAAACAGCATCCGGACTAAAGTTTAAGAGCGGGGGAGGAATCACGGTAAATAGTGATGTCAGAAAAGAATACAATGAAATGATAAGTAAGGTATATGTACCCACTGTTTGAAACCGTAAAAATAGAGGAAGGGCTATGGTGCAATTTGGCTGCCCACCAAGGGCGCATGGAACAGGCCTGTAGGCAAATATGGGGAACTATCCCTAATCTTGATATTAAAAACCAGATCCTAATCCCTGAACAATTCAAAAAAGGGTTGGTGAAATGCAGAATCCCCTACGGACCCCAAATGGGAACTCCTATCTTTCAAAAATATGCAAAAAAACCTGTCTCTAGTTTGCAATTGGTGGCTTGCAAGGGCTTGGATTACGCTCTCAAATTCACGGATCGCAGCAAATTGGATTATCTCTACAGCTACAAGGGGGATTGTGATGATGTGTTGATTAGCATAGAAGGCCTGGTAACAGATACTAGTTATAGTAACGTAGTTTTTTGGGATGGTACTCGATGGATAACCCCAGAATTACCCCTCTTGGAAGGGACTCAACGGCAAGTACTTTTAACCTCAAATCAAATCCATCGCGAAAAAATAAAAGTGAATGAACTCCACAAGTATTCCAAAGTAGTTTTGATTAATGCCATGCTGGGGTTTGATACCGCAGGACATTTCGATCCTACTCAAATAAAGCCTTGGTTACAACCCGTGGTTAATTTTGATGGTTTCGATTTCCAAGCTAAGAAACAGTAACTTGGTTTCTGGGAGTACCTTGCAAAAAGCTCTTTACATTTTTTACCGTTTCATCCATCAACCTGGATCGGGACTCCAGACTAGCCCAAGCTTGATGGGGCGTAACCAAGCAATTTGACATATTTAGCAAGGGGTGCTTCTCTGGGGGAGGTTCACTACTTAAAACGTCTAAGGCTGCCGCGGCAATGACTTGATTCTCCAAGGCCCATTTCAAATCCAACTCATTGATTAACGGGCCTCTTGCGGTATTGATTAATAGTGCACTGGGCTTCATAGTTGAAAGCCGAGCCTTATTGATCAAATGATGTGTATCTGGTGTTAACGGACAATTGAGACTTATGACATCACTTTGAGCAAGTAGTGCATCTAATGGTAGGAAGGTCACTCCAGCTTGAGTGGTACTGCGTCCGCTAACACCGAGTACTGTCATTCCGAAAGCCTGGCCGATGCTCGCTACTTGTTGACCAATGTGTCCTAGGCCTATTACACCCAGATGCTTGCCTTTCAATTCCATTAGCGGAAAATCCCAGTAACTCCAATCAGAGGATTGGCTCCACTTTAGGGCTTGGGCACTGTGATGCCCCACCCGGTTCTTGAGTTCAAGAAGTAATGCGAAGGTATGTTGAGCTACGGAGAAGGTGCTGTAACCCACTACATTGCTAACGACAATGTGGCGTTTTTCAGCAATGCTTAGATCCACGGTATTAACACCAGTAGCTAAAACGCTTATGAATTTTAGTTTTGGTAAGTCTTGCAGCTGCGCTGCTCCCAGCAACGACTTATTAGTAAGTACAATCTCCGCATCACGAGCTCTTGAGCTTACTTCCTGTGAGGGCGTTCTATCATATACAGTTAAATTTCCTAGGACTTCCAGGGGTTCCCAACTGAGGTCACCAGGATTCAAAGCGTGGCCATCTAAAACCACAATATTGGGTTTGGACATAGTTCTAAATATAGACAGGGTCAGGTAAAAAAAAAAGCCCCAACCTAAATGTCAGGGCTTTGATTTTCATGAGGACTGTCCTATTGATTTACCATAGTGGTTTCAAATAATCCAGGGTCCTGTGAAGGCGCATTCTCATTAGAAGACAATTCGTCATCTGAATAAGGAAGTCTCTCCGGTTGCTGAGTAGCAGAAGTATTATTAAAAGGAATAGGTATTGCAATGTCCCCATCACTTTTACGTAACCGACGTGCATCGTTAAAAGGCATGTACATACCAAAACCAGAAATGTAACGTTCTTCAATGATCTCTCTTAGTAGCGCTCTGGTGTCATCTATATTATCTGCATTTTCCATGCCACCGGCAGCAAAATCCGCGGCTGCGTAGTCGCTATATGAAAAGGCTTGACCAATAAAATTTTCATTAAGAAAACCACCAGTATTTAAATATTGGCGAAGTTCATTAAGATGATCCATACCAGTAGTAAAGTCTATCGTACGGGCACCTGCTTCTGCTAAAATCAAGAGGTTCTCTTGGAAAGTCACCAGGTTATGAGGCTCAAATTGTTCGATTATTCCCAAATTATCCGAAGCTCCATTTTGATCTATTGCATAGTAGCCAAATCGAGCGGTCTCGTCCGTTTTAGCATTTCCTCGATAGCTGGCGTCTGCCGGATCAAGTATTTGCATTAAATAACTTCCATCATTGCCAATATCCCCGGTCCGTGATCCAGCAAGAATTTCGTTAAATAAATTCTTGTCACCTTCGGTAAGTGCAGGATCTCCTCTAGGGATATACTTCATGCTACCATCAGCACTGCTTATGCCATTTTGAGCAGCAGTGTAGGCCGCAGCGTAGTCCTTCATTTGCAAATAATAGCGCGCTTTTAAGGTATTTGCAGCTGCCAGCCATTTACCAGCATCTCCTTCAAAATAGATATCCTGGGTCAAATCATCATTGCTTACAGCTACAGATAAATCGGAAATACCACTATCTAATAAACCTATCAAAGAAGAAAAGACACTCATTTGGTTATCGAAAGCAGGATCCTCGACTTCAACTTGAAAGACTTGAGAATAAGGTACGTCACCACAAAGCGAAGCAATAGTACCTATCGCATGGGCCTCAATTACTTTTGAGATTCCCACTAACAGCAGGTTATCAGGAGCTTTTTCGCGTATCGTACGCACATTTGGCAATACACCGATGTAGATTCTACTCCAAGTAGATACTGTTTCTGCCGTGGATAATGAGTACCCATATATGTTGGAGTAAAGTGAAGTATACCCCACTAATTGTCCACTATATAGCCCAGAAATTCGATTCATATGGCCTGCCTGAGCAACTGAATTTGCCAACATAGCTCCAGTTAGAAAAAACTCGGGATTAACGTCCTCCGGAGTAAGATCATTGGGGTTGTCGTTAATACCATCCACCAGATCTTCACAGGATACGAATACCCCTAGAATTATCAAGAATAATAATTTTGTATATCGTTTCATTTCAACTCGAATTTTAATTGACTAATAAGTAATGCTAAGGCTAACCAAGAATGATTTACTCACCGGGTTGGTGAAGTAATCCAAACCAAAACCGTTGCTTACTCCGTATTGATTGATCTGTGGGTCAATACCTTCTATATCATCCCATAACCAAAGATTTCTACCTGTGGCACTAAGAGTAACTGAGCTTAGTTTTGTTTTCTCCACAAAAGAAGGAGCGTTCAACGTATAACTGAGCGTTAGCTCTCGCAATCTTGTATTAGTGGCAT
>JAJCYK010000167.1 GCA_029262935.1 Cytophagales bacterium
ACCCATGCTATAGTGGATGAAAGTAAATTCTCTATTACTGCCAGTACTTTTAGCAAAGCCGGTACTATATCCTTAGAAGATTATAAGCCTAACTATCTACGTTATCAGAGTCAGAACTCGGGAGATGGGTTTGCTGTATTCTCTGAAATTTATTACCCGGCTGGTTGGAAAGCGACTATTGATGGGAGCCCAGTGGAAATAATAAGAGCCAATTATTTGTTACGTGCTTTAGAAATTCCTGCAGGAACTCACACTATTGAATTCAGGTTTGCTCCTAAAGCCTATTCTGTGGGAAACACCGTGATGATGGCAGCATCCATTGTTGTTCTTTTGCTATTCTTCGCTATCCTTTATATAGAGATGAGAAAGTACACCAACCAAGAGACTGAAAGCAACTAGGGTGAATCTTCCATTATTATCTATAATTGTCTGCACCTACAATCGGGACACATATCTTCGAATTTGTTTAGAACATTTAAACAAACTACAACTACCAACGGATCAATTTGAAATTCTAGTAGTCGACAACAACAGTACGGACAACACCGCTGCTGTTTGTGAGGAGTTTCAGCAGCGCCAACCACAATTGGATTTGAGTTATTTGTTGGAAACGCAACAAGGGCTGTCCTATTCACGAAACCTAGGATTGAATAAAGCAAAAGCACCTTACATAAGTTACTTGGACGATGATGCCTTTGCTAATCCAGATTACGCCCAAAACATAATTGACTATTTTGAGAAGAACCCTCAAGTGGATGCCATAGGAGGTAAAATCACTCCTATTTATGAAGGAACCAAGCCGGATTGGATGTCCAAATACTTGCTCCCCTTAGTAGCTGCGTTGGATATGGGTACTGAGCCGGTTCCATTTAAAGGCTTGAAGTTTCCCATTGGTGCCAACATGGCCTTTCGCCAATCTGCATTGGTTGGCTTAAAGGGGTTTAATACTGATTTAGGTAGAAAGGGGCACTTTTTAGGCAGCGGTGAGGAAAAAGACTTATTTTATCGACTTCAGGCGTCGAATAAAATCATCCATTATGTACCTAACGTGCACGTCAATCACAGTATTCCAGAATCGCGCACGCAATCGGAGTATATTCGACGAATGGCAACAGGAGTGGGTAAAAGCGAAGCCTTACGCCTACAGGGGGCACCCGTTACCAGCCTTATCGCTAAATGGTTAGAGGAGTTTTTTAAAATAGGAGCAACTGTTATCTTAGCGACGTATTACACCCTGATATTAAAGTGGCCCAAGGCAAATATGCTTGTGAAATTCCGATGGTGGGTTTTGACCAGTTTTATAAAAAGCTAATAACATGATCCTGAAAGTACAAGCTTTTTTATCAAATCTAGGGGTCTTTGTAACCACCCTTATTCGATTAACTTTACTCACGAAATTTAAAGTAAATCTTGCCAAACCAAAGGCTGAAGACGTTGTGATATTAGGCAATGGGCCTTCCTTTAAAAAGATGGTCCAGGAGCATCGAAGCTTTATAAATACCAGGGATATATTTTGCGTGAATCACTTTCCTAGTACGGAGTACTATGAAGCGATGCAACCCAAGTTTTACATAACCTCCGCTCCCGATTTGTGGCTGGATGATATTGACACGTATTTTGTGGATCAAAGCAACCGGCTTTTTAATACTATGGCTGAAAAAACCACTTGGCCCTTGATTTTCTATATTCCCTTTGAGGCTGGCAAGTTTAATCGCTGGAAAAATATCCTAGCACGTAATCCGAATATTGAAATTCGTTACTACAATAACACCCCTATAGAAGGCTGGAAATGGTTCCGCCACTTTTGCTTTGATGCTGGCTGGGGTATGCCCAGGCCACACAATGTAATGATCCCCAGTCTTATGGTCACCTTAAATATGGGTTACAAAACGATCTATTTATGGGGTGCTGACCACAGTTGGTTGTCTGAAATTTCCATTAACGACCAAAACCAGGTACTCATAAATCAGAAACATTTTTATGACGAGCAAACGAGTGTGGGAAAACCATTGGACAAAAGAGGGGTGGGAAGCCGTAATTTACCAGAGTTATTAACTAAGTTTGTTCACGCCTTTAATGGGTATTTCGTAATTAAAAAATACGCTCAAAGCCGTCAAGCAACCATATGGAACAATACACCAAATTCCTTTATCGATGCTTTTGACAGAATGGACCTGAGCGATAATCAAGACAAAGAGTGAGTTCATGACATATTTACCTCCATCAGTAATAGCGGAAATTGGCTGTAACCACATGGGTCAAATGGATAATGCAAAAGAGTTAATTGATTTAGCAAAATCCTGTCAAACGCAATATGCTAAGTTCCAAAAGCGCAACCCGGTCGAGCTACTCACCACCGAACAGTACAACGCGCCACATCCCTATCCGCCCTATAGTTATGGTAGCACCTACGGGGCTCATAGAGAATACCTGGAGTTCGATCAAGGCCAACACCGGGAATTACAGACCTATTGTAATAAGGTTGGTATAGGGTATACCACCAGTGTGTGGGACACGACATCCGCTAAAGAAATTGTGGAATTGAATCCTGACTTTATCAAAGTCCCTAGTGCCTGTAACCTCCATTTTGAAATGCTTGAAGTACTACGGGACTCCTATCAAGGAGACATTCACATCAGCTTTGGGATGACCACCAAAACGGAGGAAGTTGCAATAGTTGATTTTTTCAAGCAAAATCAAGCGGACTCCAGACTGGTTTTATACGCATGTACATCCGGATACCCCGTTCCATTTGAAGACGTAAATCTTTTAGAAATAACCCGGTTAACAAAATCCTACGGGTCACATGTAAAGGCTATCGGGTTTTCAGGGCATCATTTAGGTATAGCCATCGATCAGTCAGCCTTTACTCTGGGGGCTACTTGGATAGAGCGGCATTTCACTAAGGACAGGACCTTAAAAGGCACTGATCATGCTGCCTCTTTAGAACCAGGGGGCATGTCCAAACTGGTAAGGGACCTTGCAGCCACCCACCAGGCGTTACATTATAAGCCAGAAGATGTTCTTGACATCGAAAAAGTACAAAGAGAAAAACTAAAATATCGCAAATCGTGAGTATTACGGCATTTGTACCTGCACGCTGCGGCAGTAAGGCCATACGCCTTAAGAACATCAAACTTTTTTTTGGTCGGCCTCTCATCTATTGGTGCTTAAAGGCCTTACAAGAATCGTCTGAGGTGGATCAAATTGTGGTGGCAACGGATTGTTCGGAAATTGAATCAACTGTATCAGGTTTTAATTTTAAAAAAGTAAAAATTTATCACAGGCATGAAGATAATGCGCAAGACAAAAGTGCTACAGAAGATGTGATGTTGGAATACATTGTTCAGGCCTCGCTTCCTGTGGAAGATTTCTTTTTATTGGTACAAGCTACTTCTCCATTTACTAAAGCTCATGATTTTGATACAGCTGTCGACAAGCTTCGTTCGGGATCATTTGATAGTTTGCTTAGTTGCACAAAGGTGAAACGATTTTTATGGAATGAAGATGGCACCCCCCTCAATTACGATCACCATCAACGACCACGCAGGCAAGATTTTTCAGGTACATTTCTGGAAAACGGAGCACTCTATTTAAATACCGTAGGAAACATCATTAATGCCAAAAATCGACTCAGTGGCAAAGTAGATATTTATGAGATGCCGTCTTATACCAGTCTGGAACTAGACGAGGAAGAGGATTGGGTCTTAGGAGAGCAGATCATGGCCAAACACCACGAGTACAAATCTGACCCTACACCAATTCGATTGTTTTTATCCGATGTCGATGGTGTTCTTACAGATGCAGGCATGTACTATACCGAAAATGGGGATGAAATAAAAAAGTTTCATACTTATGACGGTATGGGCTTCAAACTTTTACAACAGCAAGGCGTAAAAGTAGGCATACTTACTAAAGAGGACCGAGAGCTTAATCGTCGTCGGGCTAAAAAATTGAAATTGGACTATGATTTTCATGGTGTTGATCAAAAGTTGGAACTTGTACAGAATCTCTGTCAGGAAATGGGGATCACCCTTAAGGAAGTAGCCTATATAGGCGACGATATTAATGATGTCGAATTACTAAGGGCCGCGGGAATCGCCGCATGCCCTCAAAATGCCCGGCCCGAGGTAAAAAAAATCCCTGGCATTATACTGCTTAAAACTCCAGGTGGTAGTGGTGCTGTTCGGGAGTTGGTAGAGCAATTCTTGCTAAAGTGGTTATGACATGTCCCATTTGCACAAAATCTAAGTTTACATCTAGAGCTTTAGCCTCTCGGGAAAATAAAATCATTACCATTCACCAGTGCTTACATTGCCATCACAGCTTTCAAGACCCTGAAAATTACGTCGATATCTATTCTACTGGGGATTTTACCCAAAAGGCTCGTGGAACGAACCCCGTTCCAGATAAGGAAAAGCTCAAAGCCTTAGATAAGAAAGCTTTGGCACGGTTGTCTTTTTACAAAAAGGAAATTGCAGACTGGCAACATGTGCTGGAAATAGGCAGTTCTATCGGATCCTTTTTACATTTGCTAAAACTTGAAGGAAAAACGGTAAGAGGGATTGAACCTGACCCTGATTACAGTGCTTTTTCCAAGCCGCAATATCACATTGACCAAGATGCGGTAATGTTACAAGACTTTGAATCAAGCGAAGAATTTGATGCTATTTGCAGCTTTCATGTTATTGAACACGTGTCGAGTCCTAGAGAATTCGTAACCCGTATACATCACCTGCTGGAGCCACATGGTAAAATACTAATCGAATGCCCGTCATGGGAAATTCACTCCTTTGGTTCTTTAAAACATACCGTATGGCAACCCCATCTCCAGTATTTTACTTTGGCCAGTATGTATCATTTACTAAGTAGAGAGTTCAAAGTATTAAAATTAGGATTCCTGGGAATTGCACTTTATGCTTATGCCGAAAAGTCGGACCACAATACCTTTAACCCTAGCGCCTATTGTCAAATTAAAGCGCGATCATTGAGGGTTAATTTTTGGAATAGGGTGTTTCCAAGAATCAAATTGGGCAAAGGACATCTTCCCTTAACCACCACTCAATTATTCTTGCAACCCATTTTGCAGAAGACCGTGAGTGAGACACTTCATAAAATAAAAACGTTAGGGGCATTTGCTCCAAAAGAAGCTTGGTGTCGTAAAAGAGAAGCTGGTTGGCTGGGTAAAAGAGCTTTGCACCTCTCCTACTTTAGCGGTTGGGAAAATGCCGGGGATACCGTTTTATCAAAATGTGTCCGGGACAGTTTTCGTGCAATCCCGCAAACCTCGTGGAGGCTACGTCAGGTTACGGCTCCTGTCACTGCTAAATTGTTACATGATATCAACAAGAGTCGGTTTTTATTAATTGGTGGTGGTGGCCTCCTACTACCTGATTCCAATCCAAATAGTAAATCCGGTTGGCAATGGGCCGCCTCAAAGGAAGATATTGATAAGATTGACGTACCCATAGTGGTTTACGCCATTGGTTACAACTATTTTCCAGGACAACAACCCAATGAACTTTTTAAAAAAAGCTTGGTACATATAGTAGATCGAGCGGCATTTTTTGGCTTGAGAAATCATGGCAGTATCAAAGCGGTGGAGTCTATAATTCCCGCTAGTCTTCATCACAAGTTGCAATTTCAACCTTGCCCTACTACCCTAATCCGAAATCTGCACCCGAATTTACCGGCGAAAGTAAAAAGCAAAAACATAGCTATAAATGTAGCTTATGACCGATACGATAAGCGTTTTGGCCAAGATATGTATGTAATATTGGATCAAATAGCTTTAGCCCTTAAGGCCATCGCTCAGAAAGGATACGTTATATATAATGTTTGCCATTTAAAGGACGACGCCAAATTCGAAATATCTCTTGATAAACATCAGGTCCCTTACAAAACCGTTTTATTGCAATTTGAACTTCCAAATAAAGTTTATGAGATTTACAATCAGATGGACCTGGTTTTGGGACTCCGTGGTCATGCACAAATGATTCCGTTTGGGTTAAACTGCAAAATTATTTCACTAGGAAGTCATAACAAACTACGGTACTTTCTAGAGGACATAAATGCTGAAGAATGGTTTGTCAACTTAAAAGTTGACCCTGAAAGGATAAAAGAACGCATTCTTGACACTTTTGAAGCGATTTATAAAGACTCTGAACAGGTGGAAACTCGGCTTTTGAGTCAGCAGCGAACTTTGATGAACATTACCACTCAAAATTCTCAGCATATTAAAAACATACTTAAATCCTAATACACCATGTCATTGGGAATCATTGGAAGGCAGTCAATCAAATCAACCATTTATATCTATTTGGGAGTAGCGGTT
>JAJCYK010000168.1 GCA_029262935.1 Cytophagales bacterium
CGAGAGGGGACTCCGTTTTGAAAACTTGACCGTTAAGATCTGCTGTAGCAAAAACCACACATATGAGGTTGACTAGAAAGAATCGCAAAGTGCTCATAAATAAAAAAATTAGTTAAACTAAAATTACGGCTAAATCACTGGCAATCAAACCTAGTAAGCCACCAACTTTCGAAAGTTTAACAATTTCCTATATTTGGGTCCAGGAAACCTAGCAAATGGCGTCAGATTCTTCTAGTAAAAAGTCTACTTACTATCCCCCGATTCTTCCAGGTCATAGGGAATGGCCGGTGGTTCGACTAAGTAAAAACCGTAAATCTTTCGTAGCTACAGTAGCGGAAGCCTCCGTGCAGCAAATCCTGGAGCACACCGGAGACCAGCAAACCTTAATTGAAGATTTGGAGCTGACATTATTCTTGGAGCGCAACCGCATGCGCCAAAACCCTTGGAAGGTTGATCCTGAAGATGAGGAAGAGTTTTGGGGAAAAATAAAAGGACAATTAGTACACCTGAATCAGGAAGACCCGGAAGCCTCGGGCCGTAATGCTCATCAGATGCTACACCAAATCGTGGCACGTTATGCAGATGAAATAGCGGGTAATTTTAGACAGTCAAGGTACCGGTTTGCCCGTACCTTGATAATTTTTGGTTTTGCCCGTTTACTAAATGCGGCTCGTTTAAAAGGTTTTAAATCCCTTTGGAGCCGCGAATTGGACTTGCCGGATAAAATTAAAGTAAACGGGTCCGTAGATCAATTAAGGGCCTTGGCAAAATTGGGTACGGTAGTAATGGTACCTACCCACTTCAGCAACCTAGACTCAGCCCTTATTGGATGGGTAATTCAGCACCTAGGCCTCCCCGCCTTCATTTATGGAGCCGGTCTCAACCTGTTCAATATAGGTATCTTTGCCTATTTCATGAACAGTCTGGGTGCCTATAAAGTGGACCGCAGGAAAAAGAACCTATTGTATTTAGAAACCTTAAAGGCCTACAGTACAGAAGCATTAAAATATGGCTGTCACAGCTTGTTTTTCCCAGGCGGTACCCGATCTCGTTCTGGCAGGATTGAAGACAAATTAAAGATGGGCTTGTTAAGTACAGTAATGGAGGCTCAACGATGCAATTTTGAAGACCATCCGGAAGGTGAATCCACGAAGATTTTTGTGGTACCTGTCGTGCTGAATTACCACTTTGTCTTAGAGGCTCCTGGTTTAATAGATGAATTTTTGAAAAGACAGGGTCAAGAAAGATATTACGTAGAAAACGACGAATTCAGCAACTCCTATAAGATCATCAAGTTTCTATTCAAGTTCTTTACAAAAGGTAGTGACATCAGTGTTTCCATCGGCAGAGGAATGGACGTCATGGGTAATTATGTAAATGAACAAGGAATCTCTTTTGACCAAGATGGAGAAATCATCGATACTCAGGACTATTTTAGGTCTCTGGGCAAGATCCAAAAGGACCCCCAACGGGATGGTGAATATACGCGCATGTTAAGTGAACGTATTGTCTCTGAATATCACAAAATCAACAGAGTGTTTTCCAGCCACTTAGTAGCTTTTGTAGCATTTAATATAGTGAAGAAACGACATCAGAAATTGGATCTATTTAATTTCTTACGCATGAATCCGGACGAGTTGTTTATAGATTACGATTACTTTCTCGGAGTTTTTGACAAAGCCCGTAACCGGATCTTTGAACTCCACGATGCGGGGCAAGTGCAAGTAGCCACTCATTTAAAAGGAAGCCTGGAGCAAGTGGTAGCTCATGGACTTAGCAACGTGGGTATGTATCATGCTAAAAGACCTTTGTTAAAAAACAAAAATGGCAAAATTGTCTCTCAGGATTTGAATTTGCTTTATTACTATCACAATCGGATGTTAGGATATGGGCTCGAAGAATACGTATAACAAACCCGTAGGGGTGATCGGTGCCGGTAGTTTCGGCTGTGCGGTAGCCAACATTCTCGCGCAAAATGCTCCCGTGCTAATGTATGCCCGTAACCCTGCTGCGGTGGATGAAATTAACAATCAACATTCCAGCAGAGGTATTGCCCTAGACCCAAACATTGAAGGTACCGGTGATTTAGAGGTATTAGCCAAAAACTGTGAAGTGATATTCCCGGTGGTTCCTTCGGCCAACTTTAAGGAAATGATAACCAAGGCATCTCCTTTTCTGAAACCTTATCATATATTGATACACGGCACTAAGGGATTTCAAGTCAATCTAGAACCAGGCCAGAATCTTGACGAGCTAAAAGTGCTAAAGAGAGACCAGGTTTTTACTATGAGCGAACTCATACGCAGAGAAACCTCTGTAGTACGCGTAGGTTGTTTGGCCGGACCCAACTTGGCTAAAGAGATCAATGAAAAACAACCGGCGGCCACAGTGGTGGCCAGTCACTTTGATGAGGTTATCAATCTGGGTCAGCAACTGCTTAAAAGTGAACGATTCAGAGTTTACGGCAACAACGAGCTTATCGGGGTTGAACTGTGTGGAGTGCTTAAAAATATTATAGCCATTGCAGCAGGAGCATTGAGCGGTTTAGGCTATGGTGAAAATACCCGGGGTTTGTTAATCAGCCGGGG
>JAJCYK010000169.1 GCA_029262935.1 Cytophagales bacterium
ACCGGATCAATAGTATCCACTGTCAATAAGCTCACGTTGGAAACGGGAATGTTGTTCACCGGGCTTATCGTGGTAACATTATCTGCACAGTTTATGGGGCCATTATTAAAATAACCGGAAACCGTAAGCGGATAGTTTGCAATGACTGCTGGATACGTATGTGTTAAGTTACCTGAGGGAGGAGATCCATCCCCGTAGTCTATTTGGAATTGATCATAGTAAGTATCGTTAATTTGGACGGATACTTCATAATTGTTGCAAAGAAAGACCTCAAACTGCGGAATCCGAGCATCAAATACCTCAATGACTAAAGTGTCGGTTCGCGGGACCAAGTTAGTAAGTACCTGGACTATGGAATAAGTACCGGGCTGATTGTAAGTAAAGGTCGTGCTACTCACTGGTGTCATAGCACTGCAGAGCGTAGCATCAAATTTTGGAGAAGCACTGTTGCAGGTATCCACATCAAAGAAGTATTGATCGTTGATTTCGCCAGAGGTATTGGTAACGGTAACGGTAAGGGGAGCACAACCCTGGGAATAGTCCACTTGAAATCTGTTCAAGGGACTATTCACTTGCCCCGAGGCGCTGGTAGCGCAAAGGGTAAGTATCATATTGATATAGGTTAGGTGCTTTAACATGGCGTCCTACAACTTGACGAAGATATTACTGATTTTGTCAATAACCTTGCTCTCAAGCATAACGGCATAGACGCTTATAAAAGTGCTTAGTTATCAAACTTTTACCACAGGTTAACTGGAAGCTAAAAATTTAATAAGATCTTCTTCTGTGTAATGATCTTGTGATCCCTGTATCATATTTTTTACAGAAAGTTTACCACTACTCATTTCCTCAGAACCTATCAATACAACCCAAGGAATTCCTTTTTTGTGTGCATATCCCATAGGTTTTTTTAATTTGCCTTTATCCGGGTATAGTTCGCTGGCGATGTTATTGCTTCTCAATTTGCTTAATATGCTTAAAGCGTATCCATCACAACTTTCATCCAAACTGATCAACAGTACATCGGTGAACCTTAATTGATCGACAGGGAAAAGATCCAATTGTTCCATCACATCATAAATGCGGTCCACGCCAAAGCTAATGCCCACTCCTGAGACATCCGGCAAACCGAATATTCCCGTGAGGTCGTCATAGCGCCCACCTCCGCAAACACTACCCATATCCGCATTGTTGACTACTACCTCAAATATGGTTCCGGTATAATAAGAAAGCCCACGTGCTAGTGTGGCGTCAATAACTACCTGAGAGGACGAAAGTTTCAAATCCTCCAGATACTGAAACATCCTTTTAAGATCTTGTATTCCTTTGTTCCCAGCTAGTGACCCCGACAAGTATTGCTCCAAAGGGTTATCTGTCATGTTCCATTGGATGCTCTTGGATAAAATGGGAAGAAGTTGGTTTAAGCTTGATTCTTCAAACCCTTTGCTTGCTAATTCCTTCAAGACGTTTTCAACGCCAATCTTAGCCAATTTGTCCATGGCGACAGCCAATTCAGATTCTTTACCTGAAGCGCCGATTGCTTCGGCAATTCCTGCCAGAATCTGACGGTGGTTTATTAAAATACTATAATCTTTTATACTCAAAGCGGCAAAAACTTCCGTAATCATCGCTACAATCTCAGCTTCACACAGCAAAGAGCCCGTGCCTACTACATCAGCATCACATTGGAAGAATTCCCGATACCGTCCTCTTTGAGGTCGATCTGCCCGCCACACGGGCTGCATCTGATAGCGCTTAAAGGGAAATGTAATTTCATTTCTATGCATCACTACATAGCGAGCAAAGGGTACGGTAAGGTCATAACGCAACCCTTTTTCAGAAACCTTAGTTAGTAGGTTATGAGCTCCTGCTTGAAAGTCTTCTACTGTGGTCTTTTTTAAATAGTCACCTGAGTTTAGAATCTTAAACAACAATTGATCTCCTTCTTCGCCGTATTTTCCTGTGAGCACCGACAATTGTTCCATGGAAGGAGTTTCCAATGGTTGAAAGCCGTACTTCTCAAAGGTACTTCGGATATGTAGCAGTATATAGTGACGTTTGGCCATGGTTTCCGGGCCAAAATCCCGTGTTCCTTTCGGTATTCCCAATTGCTTATCACTCATTGTTCTTATTTTGCCCAAAAGTACAAAAAAGAATGTAATACCTAACAGCTCCAGATAAGGCAAGATTATAAAATAAATAATGCGAGAGGTATGGTAATTTAGTTTAAAGCCTTAAATTTGCAGCTCGTTTTTACAGAATACCGTCATGGCAGTTACTAGATTAAAAAGAAAAGATCGTCGAAATAAAGCAAAGGCTCATAACCGTGTCAAGCGTCTTAAGCAATTGACTCGACGACCAGTAATTAAAATTATTGAGGGCACTCCAGTAGCTGCAGCAACTGAAACTGCCGCCTCACAAGAAGAAGAGTAGATTTAGGGGCCCATTGCCCCTCTTTTTCCTAATTCCACAACTTCCATTTGGGCTACTCGCCCCTTTATGAGGGTCATGCGCATAATGGTTTTTATTTTGTGGAACCCCTGTCTTCCCGCAGCACCTGGGTTAATAAATAACATGTTGTTTCGCAAAGGATCCTTGGCTACTTTCAAAATATGACTGTGGCCACAAATTAGTATATCCGGTGTCTCCAAGGTTAGCATTTGCTTGACTCTTGAGTTGTACTTAGGTGGTCGACCAGCGATATGGGTGATCAATATCCTAAGACCTTCACGAGAAAGCCATAAATTCTCCGGGCATTGATGCCGTAACGAATGATTGTCGATGTTACCATAAACTGCAAAGGTTGGCCTAATAATTTGCAATTGATTTAATATGTCCTCTCCGAGGTCTCCAGCGTGCCATATTTCATCAACGGATTGAAAATGTTCCGCAATTTTAGGGTCTAAATAGCCGTGTGTGTCCGAAATTAAGCCAATAACCATAGTGAGAAGGAAATGCCGTTTTAAGGTTCAAGAAATCGGTGAAAATTAAAGAAAATATTACCTCTCGTAGAGATTAACACTAATTAATTGCAACTTAATGTTTGAAACGGAATTCTCTTGATGATAATCAAAACACGCCTGGTTAAAATATTGACTTTTGGCTTTGCCAGTGGAATGTGCTTATTTCCATTCGTTCTTATTGGGAAGGAAATTGAAATAACGCATAGATTGCTGAATCACGAAAAGATTCATCTTCGACAACAGCTGGAAGTATTGGTCTTACCTTTCTATTTCATGTATTTTCTGGAGTACTTAGTTAGGATCATTCAGTACCGGAATTTTTCCAAAGCTTACCGCAACATCAGTTTTGAACGAGAGGCTTACTACTACCAATCTCATATCGATTATTTAGAAAATCGCAAGCCCTACGCCTGGCGAAAATTCATAACCAGGTCGGAACCAGCATTAACCAGTACTTAGTCATGGCCTTAACACCGTCAAACATGCTGCCGTTAGGAACCAAAGCACCTGATTTTGAACTTCCGGATAGTGTTTCTGGAACCACAAAATCACTACAAGAACTTGCTTCCCCCCAGGGTACAGTAATTATGTTCATCTGCAATCATTGTCCCTTTGTAAAACATGTCAATACGGGACTGGCACAGCTGGCTGCTGACTATCAGGCAAAAGGCATCACATTTGTGGCTATAAGTGCAAACGATGTCGATAATTACCCCGCCGATGGGCCTCAGTATATGAAGGAGTTGGCGATTACAGAAGGGTTTACCTTCCCTTATTTGTACGATGAAACGCAAGAGGTGGCAAGGGCTTACCACGCTGCTTGCACTCCAGATTTCTATTTGTTTGATGCAGAGCTTAGTTTAGTATATCGAGGTCAATTTGACGGTAGTCGGCCTGGAAATGATATTCCTGTTACTGGTAAAGATTTAAGACAGGCGTTAGACCAGATCCTTAAAGGACAATCTGTAACGGAGGATCAAATACCATCCATCGGGTGTAATATTAAATGGAAGGTTGCCTAAATATTTCACTGGAGTTTACCTACATAAGTTTTGTCCGCTCACATAGTTGCGGCTTTAGTTACCGATGGCTGATCTTAGCCTGATAGCACCATCATCAGAACGAATATTCACTGACGCATTGCCTCCAGCTAGTTTGTATTTGCTGTTATTTTCG
>JAJCYK010000170.1 GCA_029262935.1 Cytophagales bacterium
AAAGCCTCTCTTTCAGATTTAATAAAGTGTTCTAATCTATCCATTGTACAGTACCTCCTCTTTTAGGATTTCCTTTAACTTCTTTTTTGATCGGTTGTATTGTGATTTGGAAGTCGATTCTGTGATTTCCAAAATGGAAGCGATCTCACCGTGATCATACCCTTCAAGCAAATACAGTGAAAACACCAGTCGATATCCATCCGGAAGTTTTTGAACAGCGTTTCGGATTTTATCCACATTCAGATATAACTCTGAGTCGTCGGTTGACTCCAATTCTGGAAAATAGTCATGCTCCTCAATAGGCAACAATTCTACTTTTCTTTTTTTGACTGTATTAATTGCCGTATTAATTACAATTCTCTTAAGCCAAGCCCCTATTGAGGCGGTCCCTTGATATTTATTCATGTTCTTGAACGCACTGACGAAGGACTCTTGCAAAACATCTTCTGCGTCCATTTCATTATTTGTTATGCGATATGAAATATTGTACATGGCTTTTGAATACAGCTTATAAAACTGAAATTGTGCCTGTCGGTCACCGATCATACAGTTATCGACGACTTCTTGGTGTATGTTTAGGTATTGAGTTTCCAAATTTTAATTACCTTTCGAAGAAAAGACCAGCTACCTAATAAAAGGTTGCATATAAAAATAAAAAAAAACGCTTACATGATTTATGTAAGCGTTTTTATATGAATGGGTTACACGTTTATTTCTCTAAACTGTCCAAATTATTCTTTGCTAACGTGAAAGTAGGTTCCAGACTTAATGCTTCATTGAAACTAGCTCTGGCCGCCTCTTTTTGATCTTGATTGCTTTCAATTAAGCCTTTTAAGTTCAGGACAGCCGCTTTTAACAGAATTTCTTTCGGGCCTTTATCCGTATTCATGGCAATCTTCGCATCTTGGATTTTGTCATTCTGCAGGAGAATATCCACATTGGTTTTGCTCTCGCCTAGTCTGTCCAGGTCCAACTGCAATACGGCCATTTTATATAGGGTATAAACGTTGCTCTCCTTTAAATAGAGACTTTCATAACTCTCTAAAGCCTTATCCTTTAAACCCAGGTTTTCGTAGGATATGGCGCTCATCTCCAGAGCAGGCAAATGATTGGAATTAATTTTTAACATATCCAGGCAAACTAAGATACAGGAGGTGTGCTTTTGATAATCATAGTACAGATACGCCAGAGAGTCTAGCAAACTTGCGTCTCTGCGATCAATTGCCATCATCTTGTATAAAGCGTTTCGAGCAATATCAACATCCGCGTATCGTAAACCCATTTGATACACTAACACTTCATTTTGATAGGCCTCGGATTCTTTAACATCCTGCGCTTTCAACGGTCCCGCTGCCATCCCCAACAACAATAAAAGTGCTAGGTACTTAAATACATTTTTCATGGTTTTCTTTTTCTATATCCTACAAAGATATAAAAGATTGCGTTGATTGGCCAAACAGAACGCTTATTTGACGTTAACGGATAAGCGTGATACTGCCAGTGGCGGCGTTTTTGGAACTTCCCTCGCATCGTATTACGAAGTAATATCCGCCTTCTATCACAGGTTGTCCGCCGTAGGTACCGTCCCACTCATTTCCAAAATAAGGTCGACGCTCGTAGATGACATTCCCCTGTCGGTTAAAAACAAGCACGGTACAATCCGGATACCTTTCAATGTTCTCAATAACCCATAAATCATTTTGCCCATCATTGTTGGGAGAAAATAAGGGTTTGGGGCTAACGTTGATGCCTTCGCCAACTTGGATGGTGATTGAAGCGGTACCAAAACAACCATTCGGGCCATCGGCAGTTACCGTATAGGTAGTAGTCCGTACTGGGTTCGCAATAGGGTTTTCCAAATTAGGATCACTTAAACCCTCGGTGGGAGACCAACTGTAATTTATGCCTCCGCTGGCATTTAATTGAACCGTATCTCCGGCAAATATTTGATCAATATCCGCTGTTACCATGATATCAGGCAAAGGCAAAGTCACTACTTCCACGGAAGCGGTTGCTACACAGCCAGAGGTAGTGGTTACATCTACCGAGTAAATTCCGGCAGCCGTTACTTGAATGTTGTTGATGGAAGCACCAGTGCTCCAATTGTAGGCACTGTGAATGTTCTCCACAGAGAGGTTTATAGTGTCCCCCTCGCACATAATTGTATCCCTATCCGCGGTAATAGCTACCGTAGGAGAATTAACGACATTTATCATCTTACTGAACGTATCATTACAATCCACATCATCGTAGTGAACGAGTAAGCTGACATTGTAATTACCTAATACGGTATATGTATGGGTGGGGCTGGCAACGGTGGACGTGTTACCATCCCCAAAATCCCATTCATAAAATACGTTTTCATTGGTGTCGAATACCGAAGTGTTCGTAAAGCCAATGGCAAGGTCAATGCAGGCTTCATCCGCTGAGGAGTATCCGGCTGTGGGTGGTGGCACGATAGCAATATCCATAGCTGAGCTAAGCCTTGAGCAGTTGTCGGAATTGGTGGACTCCACGGTATAGGTTCCTGCCAATACGGCGGAATGGGTAGTAGTAACTGCTCCAGCAATTGTGCTTCCATCCAAGAACCACTGATATGAAAGGCCTGCAGCTCCGGGTATTGAGAGCGTGGCGCTCTTCCCTTGGCAAAAGGTTACCGGGTCCGCGGTGGTAATGGTAAAATCTGGCACCATACTTTCACTAACAGTGGTGGATCCAAGTCCGCTGGTACAAGCTCCTAGAGTGACTTGCACTTGATAGACACCCACCATAGAAGCAACAAAATTACTTCTAACAGGGTTTTGTAGATTCGAACTAAACCCGTTAGGGCCTGTCCAGCTAAAAGTGGCGCCTGCCACATCTGGGGTGAACAACTCTAAATCAGCCCCAGGGCAAACTGGGCCATTGTCTGTAGCACTAGGTGCTCCTGCGCCCCCGCCAATGACCGTTATAGTGGCTGGCTGAGATACTTCTACACACGTACCACCTTGCGAAGTCGCTTCTACAGTATAATCGCCCGAGGCAGTTGCGTCAATAAATGAAGTAGTCACACCAGTAAGTGCCCCGTCCAGGAACCAGCGGTAAGTCACGCCAATAGCTCCTACAGCACTTAACCTTATCGTATTCCCGGAACACAAAGTGATAGGACCCGCGGGTGTGATCGTTGGCAGGTGACAGTTGCCGTTAAGTAAAACACCAAGTCGGTTATTCTGAGTACCGGTATATGCAATATCTGGTTTAGCATCTCCATTAATGTCACCAATTTTTATGTTTTGAGATTTGTCCCCAATGTTGATATCAAACCTTTCAAATGAAAAATCTCCCAGCGTACTTATATTTCTTAAAAGAGTAATTTGTAAGTTATCACTGGATGAAGCTAAGGCTAAGTCAGCCAGTCCATCGCCATCCAGATCTCCAAGATCCATGCCCAACGGCTGATCCAGAGTGCTCACTATTTTAGGTGCTGCAAATGACACTCCGGCGGTAGAATTGGTGGTTTCATTCAACAAAATGGAGATGTCAGAGCTTAAGAATCTAGAAACGGCAATGTCTGGCTTATCGTCACCGTCCAAATCACCTACCACCAAATGTGATAAATTTCCGGAAACATTAAACAGCGCCACTGGTCTAAAAGAGACGGCGCCACCAGGTGTGCTGTTGTTTTGAAAAATGTAAATATTGGCATTTAAAAAAGGGTTGACAATTACTTCCGGTTTGCCATCACCGGTCAAATCTTCCACCGCCAAACCTGAACTGTTTAAAGCAGTTACCGGAAGACCAAAGGGTACTTCTGGTCCAAACGAAATGGTGCCAGGAGTACTCAAGTTCCTGAAAATGGATAAATTTACACTGCTTCTATTCGAGGCGATTAACTCTGGCCTACCGTCTAAATTCAAATCTCTAATAACCACTTTTCTAGGCATAGAACCGGTGGTGTTTAGCTCCAATACGGTACCAAATGATATGCTTCCTACACTGCTGGTGTTGCGCCAAATATAGATGGAATTTGCTGCATCCCGGGAGGCAACTAAATCAGGTAGCCCGTCGCCGTCGATGTCTTTGCAGGTTACGTTTAAAGTATTCTCCCCAACAGTGACGCTGGTTTTGTTGAAACTTACGGCAGCTAAGGTGCTGGTGTTTCTAAATATATCTATTTGAGTGGATCCGGTATGACTGGTAGCCAGGTCACTTTCACCATTGCCATCAAAATCACACATACACAAATCGAAAATGCCCGTTTGGGGTACAAAGGTTGTGGGGCCAGAAAACAATGTGGGGTCCCAAGTAGTACCACCAAAACTAATAAAGAACAGGTCCGAAGAGTATCCGGTTAATCCAGAAGTCGTGTTCGTAACAGATATGCTACTGAATGTAACCCCAGAAGGGACTATAGCTTCAATTTGCGTATCTGATATACGGGCTATTGACCCGTTAACAGAACCAAAGTTGATGTTAATGTTAGCAGCCGCGTTACCGAACCCGCTACCAGATAGGGTCAAGGTATCGTTAACGGGGGCAAAGGTCTTGTCCAAAGAATTAATTACAGGAGTTTGCGCCTGTAAAGAGCCCATTACAACTAGTGCTATTAAGGTTATATAAAAGTGCAGCAAGTAACTTTTAGATTTCATCTCAATTAATCTATTTCTAACGAATATGCATCTTCAAACAATTCTAACAGTTTTGCCTTTTCTAGCTCAATCTCAGTTTCCAAATAGTCTTGGGATTGATATAAGTACACATAGTAGGTGTCATCTCTACTACTATAGCCGAAACTAGCTTTGTAACCATAATCATTAATAACTCCGGCCCAATACTGGTACGCTAATTCAAAGGCATCGAATGATTTCAAGATGACATAGTGGCCGGTGGACATTTCATCTTGGAAATACTGATCTAGGTCAGGTGTATCTCCGTCGGTTAAGGGTACAGCAGTTTCTTCGGGGGCTGTTTTGGCTACCGGTGTATTTTCTATAAAGACGTTGTTCCCACCGTCGGAATAAAATCTTGCATTTCGATTGCCATTGTCAGGCACTTTCACCCGCTTTACAAAATCCTTAGGTTTCCCTAGGTTGATCTTTAACTGTATTTCGTGTGTACCATCTGGCACACCGTTCACTAAAGTGTTGGCAAATTCGTAGGCATACCCTACAGACATAAAGTCCTTAATGTTTAGACCCAATAAGGCAGTAGCACCATAATTTTGTCGGTAGCTGCCTCCCACCCACACCAAGTCTATTAGGTGTACCACGGCTAAAGCTTCCCATTGATCTGGAAGTGTTTCAGTAACCCGGTATAGCAGGTGGGATTCTACTTCAACGTTACCAGCCCCTAATGGAAACTTGTAATTGGCCATCAGGGTATAGTTTTTGATAGGATCCAACTCCACGGAAGTAAATTGCTCCACCCCTACCACCTCTCTCCTGAAAAGAGAAGGAAGGCTTATTCCTAGATTAAAACCTTGGTTGTGGTAGTTAAAACCAAAGCTTGCGGTAGGACTACGGTTGTTGTCTACCAAGTTAAATAATGCAGGATCACTTAGTATGGCAGGATCATTGATGTTATCCAATTGAATGTTATTCATAGCAAGGCCCCCAGCCAGACCAAAACTTATCCACTGCTGTTCAGTAAACAAAGCTTTGTAGGAAATGGAGAGAGAAACTGATGTGGATTTCAACAAGCTTCTTTGATCGTAGTATATTTGCGCTCCCAAAGCAATATTTCTTTTCATAGGTGTATGAAAGCTAAATGTAGACGTTTCAGGTGCCCCATCTATGCCAATCCATTGCTTACGATAACTCAGGAAAGCTACGGAACGCCCTGCATCTCCAGCATAGGCTGGATTATAGGTATAGGGGTTCAGGAAAAACTGGCTGTATATAGGCGTTTGTTGGCCATAAGATGCCATTGAGCCTCCTAAAGTCAAAACTACTATACAAGCGATTTTAATAAATTTGTCCACCGTAAACTGTAAGTATGCGCTATTTATTACATGCCAAAACGAATGCAAAATCCTTGATCGGTCAGCATACTATCATTATTCAACAGTATCTTCGAATACTACTGTTTCAGCAATACTACTAAATGCCCCTTCAACGCAGAGAATAGGCATTCATCAAGCACATGCTTGACATACAACAAGCTTAATAACTTTAGGGTGTTTACTATTAAAAATACGGTATCGTGAGCTAGTTACTGAACTAGTTTTTAGCTAATTATTACATCTGTAGTAATATAAAGACCCCGTGGGAAATCAACAATATTTAATTGTTTTGAGGGACCAACTAGTGCTTTCTAGTCTTTTTAGTGGCCTGAGTGAGGCCTTTGGAGTGGGCCAAAGAAAGCATGTATTCCATGGCTGGTTCAAAATCATTTTTTAGTTCTCCCTCAAGTACCGCTTCTTTTAAAGCTTCCTTTATTTCTCCAACTACTTTCCCCGGGGCTAAGCCAAGGGTTTCCATAATAATTTCACCGGTGATCACCGGCTGAAAGTTCCTAACTTTATCATGAGATTCCACTGCTTGAATCCGCTTTTCTACTTTATCGAAATTTCTTAGGTACTTCTTAACTTTCTCGTTATTCTTAGAAGTAATATCGGCTCGACAAAGCTGCATCAGGTCTTCCAGATGATCTCCTGAATCGTATAGTAATCTACGGATCGCAGAGTCGGTCACATGATCCTTCACCAAAGCAAGGGGTCTTAAATGAAGCCGCACTAACTTTTGTACGTACTTCATCTTTTCATTTAAAGGTAACCTCAGCTCACGAAATATCTTCGGTACCATCCGAGCCCCTTTATCTTCGTGGCCATGAAAAGTCCAACCTACTTTGGGGTCAAAGCGTTTGGTAGCCGGTTTAGCAATATCATGAAGTAACGCAGCCCATCGAAGCCACAAGTCTTCAGTGTGCTTAGCAATGTTGTCCAGAACCTGCAAGGTGTGATAGAAATTGTCCTTGTGCGCTTTGCCATTAATGGTTTCGACTCCTAGCAAGTCCCCCAAAACAGGTATTACCATGTTCAGCAACCCTGCATGCAACATTAATTTAAAACCGTATGAGGGCACTGGAGATAGAATGATCTTGTTTAACTCATCAGTGATGCGTTCTTTGCTCACAATTTCTAATCGTGAGGCATTTTGACTTATGGCTTCAAAAGTTTCTGGTTCAATGTCAAAACTAAGCTGCGAAGCAAAGCGAATCGCTCGCATCATTCGTAACGGATCATCACTGAAGGTAATACCGGGGTCCAAAGGCGTTCTAAGGATCTTTCTCTTTACGTCCTTAATACCATCAAAGGGATCAACCAGGCTTCCGAAATCGTCTTCCCCCAAACTAATGGCCATGGCATTTACGGTAAAATCTCGACGTTTTTGGTCGTCGCTCAAGGTCCCATCTTCTACCAGTGGTTTTCGAGAATCTCTCCGATAGGACTCCTTGCGAGCACCCACAAACTCCAATTCATAGCCCCTATGGTTGAGCATAGCGGTGCCAAAATTTTTAAAGACCGTTACTTTGGGATGATCCGGTAGAAGCTCTGCCACCTTTTTGGCCAAGGCTATACCACTACCAACACATAAAATATCCAAATCCTTGCCAGCTAGATTTTTGGGAGATAGGAACAAGTCCCTAACCATACCTCCCACCAAATAGGCAGGTATATTTAAGGATTTGGCCGCTACTTGGACCACTTTCAAATCAGGTATACCCTTAAGTGCTTTGCTTAAATTCATGAAAGGAAGCTATCTAAAGGCAAAACTAAAAGATAATTGAATGCCTCCAATAGGATTCCTCTAAAACCTCAAAGGAAATGTTTGAAAACTAATTATTCTCTCGTAGAGAACGTGGGACAGGGGATGAATTTCTCTTTACGTTTCTTTCTTCGTTTGCTGTCATCTGCACTGGCCCATTGGTAGTTGAGCGAAAACTCATGAGCACCTCCGGTGTTGGCAGCAAGTCGAGATACCGTCATATCAAAACTATAACCAAATTCCAGTTGCTGATAACGCAAGCCAAACATGAAAGTAACGGCATCCTGATTGACGTTGTCTCCAATAGTCTGCTGTACCGGAATTCCGCGGTACCAAAAACCAGCTACAATTGGATCGTAACGGAAATGTAGTCCTAAGTCTAACTGATCAAATTTTCCTTGCTTTCTATATACGAAACTGGGTGCAATACTGGCTTCTTTGTCTTTTTTAAGAGGTCCGTTATATAAAGGAATTCGGACTCCGGCATGCAACGAATATTTTATTGGTAAAACGCTTTCTTCATCTAACAAAGAGTGGTTGGGCTCATTTAAGTGATAAGCGGAAAAGCCTCCCCAAAATTTCTGATTGTAAAAGACGATCCCCGTGCCAAAGTCAAAAAAGTTAACATTGTTAAAAGCATTCCTAATAGGATCGATGGTGTCGTCAAACACACGATTATCCTGAATGTCCAATTGATCGCCAAAAACAAGCTTGTTGAAATTCAAGTCCCTAATGCCATAACCAACGTAAACTCCTGGGCTTACCACCCACTTTTCTGCAAGTTGTATCTTATAACTGTACAACAAGCCTATATTAGTAGATCTTAAATCTCCTGATCCTGCTTTATCCGTAGTAGCCATGATTCCAAACCCACTATTCATTCCTGGCTTGAAGTAATCGTAAGATGCTGAGAAGGTAACGTAGGTCTTAGAAATTGAAGGCCACTGGGTTCTAAAGTTACTTATAAACCTGTGTTGCTTAGTAGTTCCAGCAAAGCCGGGATTCAGGTATAATGGAGCCGCATAAAATTGAGAGAAATGCGGATCTTGAGCACGTACTTCCGTCCAGCCAACCGCCACTAATACCAACAAAGTACATAAATATTTCCTCATAACATCTAGGTTCATTTCCGTTATTGAAGCAATGTGATATCACCTGTCCTGACCACACTATTACCGCTTAAGAATTTCATTTTCAGTTTGTATATGTAGACATCTTGTGAAGAAAGTTGTCCATTGAAGTATCCATCCCAACCCGTATTTTGGTCGTCGGATACGAACAGTAATTCACCCCAGCGATCATAAATTTCCAAATGGAAGTTTACTACCCCGAACATCTCAGGAATGAACACATCATTTTTGCCATCACCGTTAGGTGTAAAAGTGTTAGGTATTAAATATTTACCTCCATCATCAGCAAAAACTGCTTTTTCGATAGTCAATGTATCGTTACAACCGTATTGATTGGTGACAATCAGTGTCACGTCATATTCTCCTGCGCGCTCATATCGATGGGTAGGTTCAAAGTCCGTGGAAGTGTTTCCATCCCCGAAATCCCAGAAATACGACTCACCACCTTCACTCCTGTTGATGGCCCGAATCTCTTCACCAGGCAGGAATACTATTTCCGGTCTGATATCAAAATTCGCAAATGACTCGGGATATACTTCGATTATAAAATCCTTGCGCTCTACTACTGTTGTATCCAATTCGTTACTGGCAGACAAGGTTACTGTGTATACACCAGGATCGTAGTAGGTATAAGTAGGGTTTTGTTGCTTTGAAGTACCAATACCATCTCC
Source organism: Cytophagales bacterium (assembly GCA_029262935.1). GTDB lineage: Bacteria > Bacteroidota > Bacteroidia > Cytophagales > Cyclobacteriaceae > JAJCYK01. Next base: position 9,547 of record JAJCYK010000170.1, read on the forward strand.
AAAGTCCCAGTCATAAGTACCTGGACTGGCATATTGTGACATGTTTGTAAAGTTCACTGTATGAGGTGCGCAACCATCAGCTGCATCATATATAAATTCAACTACTGGAGGAATCGCAATGATCTCAATGGTGTCACGGGCTATCCCGATACAATTCGTAGCTGGATCAGTAACCTCAAGGGTGATTACATACTCCCCAAAAGTTGGATAAACATAGGTGTTGGTATTAGGATCTGTTGAGAAGTTGCCGTCTCCAAAATCCCAGCGGTAATTCCATCCATTAGCCGGGGATGTATCTGTAATGCTAACAGTGGAATTAGGTAATATCTGTGTTCTAGGAGTCACTGTAAACGACGGCTGTAACTGAGGGAAGGCCGTTATCGTCTCCATTTTAGTATCCGTACATCCCAAGGCATTTTCCACTGTCAATGAAACTTGATAATCAATGGGTGCATTGGAATTGTTAAGGAATGTATAAGTGAAATCTTGTTTCGTATTGTAGACGACTACATCATTCACACCGGGTCCTGTTACCGTCCAAGTTCTGGCAACAATGGTTGTGTCGTTGGAATCATCAAAGAAAATACCATCGAATGGCGCACAGTCACCTAGCAACGGAGTAAAGAATCGTGCAGGAGGTGCCGGAAAAACCGTAACCAATTCCTCATCTACGAACGGGCAATTATTAGTGGGTTCAATACCTCGTAATTCCACCCTATAATCGCCAAATTGTAGAAACTCGTAGCTGAAATTACTTAAAAGATCACCACTAGTGGGGGTCACTTGCTGGGCATTGTTAAGTCCGAAGGTTACCCACAGCTCGAAAATAGTACCCGCAGGATATGTGGACGTAGCATTTCTAAAATTGGCCGTATAAGGGACACAACCCTGGTCA
>JAJCYK010000171.1 GCA_029262935.1 Cytophagales bacterium
TCCTGATAGTGATCTGGAACTAAAGCTGGTGGAAAAAGGGGTACAGTTCAATGTGGAATTGAACTATTCCTTTTAATAGATTATAATCAATTAAAACAGAGCGTGCTGATAGCTAACTCATTTCCCAACCCTTGCGTACGTCTTCCTGGATGATCTGATCCGCCTCAGGAAGCCCTTTGGCTTTCATGTTCTCGGCATCCCAATAAATCTTCTGACCTCCCAGGCGTAACGACATGACGCCTAACAAGGTAATTTCCGTAAGATGCGCCCCATATTCAAATCGGGAACTGGCGGATGCACCTCCCTTTATAGCCTCAACCCAATCCTTGTGGTGACCTTGAGTAGGCGACAACGAAGGCTTTAGGTTCGCTGCTCCTGTATTTAAAGATTCTGGAAATAATTGAGGCTTTTCACTTCGGCCAGAATACAACATGGTTCCTTTATCTCCCACATACAAGGCACCGCGGCCTGCAAAGCTTACTTCCTGTGGAATAAGATCCGGGTGCTGTGGTCGTAAGCCTCCGGAATACCAGGTCAATTTAATGGGGCCGTTTTTTGCGGTCGCTGGAAAATGAAAATACCCGATTTCACCATATGGTGTAATTACGTCATTACTAAATCCTGCAGGAAACATCTCCACCGTTTCTGGCGCCGGGAGGCCTAAACCCCATACGGGTGCGTCTAAATCGTGACAACCAAAATCTCCCATAGCCCCACAACCAAAGTCCCAGAAATCCCGCCAGCTAACAGGAGCGTAGACGTCCTTAAAGGGTCTATCGGCTCGCGGTCCCAACCAGAGGTTCCAATCCAAACCTTTGGGCACCGGATTGCTAATATCAGGCACCCCTTTTAACCCGGCATTCCAACGGGTAGCTCCTACCCAAGCGTGAACTTCCGTTACGTTCCCAATAATTCCGGCTTTTAAATACTCAACTGTCGTACGCAGGCGCTCCGAGCTATGCAGTTGATTGCCCATCTGGGTAGCAAGCCCGGTTTCTTTGGCCACTTTTGACACTTGTCGGGCTTCCCATATGTTGTGGGTCAAAGGCTTCTCACAATACACCGGTTTGCCGGCTTTCATAGAGGTCAAGCTAATATAGGCATGAGTATGATCTGGGGTAGCGCATAAAATGCCATCCAAGTTGGACTCTTGCTCCAACATAATTTTAAAATCATTGTACTGAGCAACTTTAAAACCAGGGATGGTTTTCGTATAGTGTTCTTCAAGGAATTTCTTAATGGGGCCCCGCCCGGCCTCAGTCTGGTAATAAAAATTACTGAGGTCCCAATATTCTGCAGGGTCGGCTAAGGCAGTAACCTGAACTTCTTCCAAATCCAACAATTGCTTTAAGTTGTTTTTGCCTCGACCACCCACACCAACGACACCAATGTTTACTCTATCACTGGGTGCCACATGTCCTACACCTCCCAAAACGTGGCGGGGTATGATGGTAAAGGCGGTGGCAGTAAGTGCCGCATTTTTAATAAACTTTCGTCGCGAACGAGAAGTTTTCTTAAAGGTCCTATTTTTCATAATACAAAATAATGAATTATTAAATGAGAGTATAATAGAATTTCAAATTCCTAGTCATCCCCTTACTACAGTCCCATATGATAATGAACAGTGTGCCCAATTCCATACATTTATTTAGGTACGTTTATTTTTGTTATAATCTATGAATCAACATGTTGTATCGTGTGGCATGCAGATTGTATTGTTCATATTAAATCAGCCTACGACTATGAACGACACAACATTTTCTAACAATAAGAGACCACTCCTACTAGCATTGGCCTGGTCCTTTTTCTTCTTGCTACCCCCAATTAAAGCGTACAATCAATCTGCCTCGCAGTCAAACATAAAAAATGGATATGAAAGCGAATTAGTACAATGGAACCATCAATTAAAAGGAGTTTCCTATGCATTGAACAGTTCAAAAACCACTCCTTGTCAGCGAAAGGTATTAACCAAAATTCTAAAATACACAGAGGTATATAGGAATCAATTGCAAAAAAGTTATGATCGAACCTCAGAGGTACTTAGAACATTTAAGGAAAACGACCCCGAGCTGTTTGAACAGGTTAATAACATAAGGGACAAAGATGGTAATGTGACGGATGTCTACATCAAGGTTATTAACGACTACGGCGCCGAAAATGGCATCTACGGGAGTACCAACCTCAATCAAAGTGCACACGATATCGATGCCTATACCTCCCCGTATGGAGACTATTCGGTATTAGTCAAAGTGGCAGAATGCCCCAAAGTGCTATCCCTACTGGCTCATGAATTTGGGCACGTCATTTATCAGGTCCCTAATCTTGCTTCTTATGTAATGTACTACCAACAGGCTTATGGTGCCTCTGGAAATTCAATTACGGGTAGAGGGCACCTGCCTGATGATCCTTCACATTTGTCCGTGAAACGCGTATTGAAATCATTTCATCGCAAAAGTAGAAAAGGACCGTAGTGATTAGGCCAGTTTAATTTCAAATTGGGTAAGCCCACTAGGCTTGGTCTCTAAATTAAAGTCAAACCCATGATTCATTAATATTTCACGAGTCATGGTGAGACCAATTCCCTGACCATCTTTCTTGGTACTAAAAAATGGCGTAAATAGTTGAGTACTTGCTTCTTCCGGAATGCCTTTCCCATCGTCCTCCACCACCACTTTGGCCGGGCTGGAAATCTGTAGCTTGATGGTCCCTTGGTGCTGAATAGATTCCATGGCATTTTTAATGATGTTTATAAGCACCTGCTCCATTTGATTGCCATCCATATGAACCATGATTTCATCCTTGGTGGTCTGCAACTCCAACTGTATGGATTGTTTGCGACAAAGGGGTTCTGTTAATACATAAACGGTCTTGGCCAAAGCATTTAAATCATACTCCCGTCTGTTGGGAGCGGGAAGTTTCACTACATCTGAGAAGTTTTTCATCAGGTCGATAACCCCAGAATTTCTATCAATAGCAACTTTAAGTACTTTCTCGTAATCCACTTTGCTTTCGTAATCAAGTTGGGGGCTATAGGACAAAACGGAAGTTAATATAGAGTTTATTGCTCCGATTGAATTGTTCACTTCATGTGACATCATGCGGATTACCTTCTCGTAAGCTTTCTTTTCCGTCTCCAGGACTTCTAAGGTTAAATCTTCCACTACAATAAAGGTCTGATGGAATCCATTGTAAAGAAATTGGTCCTTTTGACATTTGTATTTCTTAGAACCTTCTACATTGATCATGGAGCTCTCACCAATATTCAATGCCTCCAACTTGTTCCCTAGATTCGTTTGGAGCTCTCTTAAAGACTTACCGATAAGGCTGGTACGTAATTGCCCTAAAATGCGTAATGCTGCTGGATTTAACGTTTTGATCTTTTCACTGAGGTCAAGAATAACGATTCCTGAGGGAGATGCCTGTACCAGTTTGTCGAGAAAGTAATTTTGTTCAATCTTATTTAGACGCTCGGACCTTAGCTCATCAATCATCTGGTTGTATACATCAATCAGACTGTCCATTTCGTATTGCCCCACGCGCAGGAATTTGGTATTAAACTCTCGGTCCTTTAGCGATTGTATGCCGGTGTCTATTAAATTGATGGGGCTGGAAAAAGCCTTCATAAAATAAAAAGAGATTATTAATGAAATGGCAATAAGGACTTCTGCCAATACAAAAACACCTTTATGCTCTTCCAATATTAAAACCGCCAACGCCGCAAAGGCCAAATGGATCAGCAATACATAGAATATATATTTAGTTTGGAGCTTCATGGGGTATGTTGTACTTGTCCAACCTGCGATATAACGCACCTCGGCTCAAACCTAAGGATTTTGCGGCATGACTAATATTATTCTTGTATAGTTTTAGGGCCTTTACTATCATTTTGGCCTCTATTTGTTCCAAAGTCATGGAGCCAATAGGAGGCAAGCTTTCCATGGCTTGACGGTTTGGTACTCCCTGCATTTGATCCATAAAATCCTTGATCTGCAGATGGTCCTTTTCAGATACCAATACGGTGCGTTCCACCAAGTTTTTTAACTCTCGAATGTTTCCAGGCAGTTGGATACCTTCAAACCACATTCTCGTGTCTTGGGAAATTTCTAATTGGGGCCTGTTATAAAGTGTTCTCAGATTTTGCAAAAAATAATCCACTAACGTAGGAATATCCACGGGTCGCTTGCGTAAAGCAGGCAACACTACGGTTATTAAATTGATTCTATAGAATAGATCTTCTCGAAATTTTCCTTCCGCCACTAATTGTCCCAAATCTTTATTAGTGGCACAAATTACTCTAACATCCACTGTTCTTTTGCGACTATCACCCAATACCTCAAAGCTCCGATCTTGCAGTACACGTAACAATTTTACTTGGCTGCTGATATCCAAATCACCAATCTCATCGAGAAAAATAGTGCCTTTATCCGCCAAGGCAAAGCGGCCAACTCGATCGCTTTTGGCGTCAGTAAAGGCACCCTTGACATGACCAAACATTTC
>JAJCYK010000172.1 GCA_029262935.1 Cytophagales bacterium
GCGAAAGTGTCTATAACCGTACACTTTTTCATTAATAACGGGCTATTATTTCATATTTGAACAGTTTTCCAGCGGCCTCTTTTGAATAATAAGATGCTTATGAGCGCATAAATGGAGATACTCATGGCTATAGTAAGAAAAACGCCTTCTGGCCCCCAGTCAAAAAATATTGCCACCATATAGGCAAATGGAATTTGAAATAGCCAATATGAAATAGTACTTACCAATGTGGGGGTACGCGTATCACCGGCTCCGTTAAACGCTTGGTTTATTACCATACCGTAGGCAAAGAACACATAGCCAAAGCAAATGTATCTTAAACTCATAGCACCATATTTGATCACCTCAGGTTCCTGACTAAATACCTGTACAACTTCTTTAGCAAAGTAGCCAAACACCAGAGATATGGCTAGCAAGAAAAACATATTATACTTGGCGCATTTCCAGACAGAATCCTCTGCTCTTTGTGGTTGATTGGCTCCCAGGTTTTGACCGACCAGGGTAGCTGCAGCCATAGCCAAACCCCAAGAGGGTAAGATGGTAAACATGATTATTCTAAAAGATATAGTATATCCGGCAAAAACTTCCGCTCCGAAGATATTTACAATACGGGCTAACACGATCCAACTGGCTGAACCTATCAAATATTGAGAAACACCACCAATAGAAACTTTGAATAATTTCCACAATACAGGGGTGCGTACTTTGACATTCTCCCAACCCACTTTTATAACACCTCTGCCTCCAAACAAAATAAACAGCTGGAAAATCACCCCCGATCCACGGCCAATATTTGTGGCAACCGCGGCTCCTTGGACTCCCATTTCTGGAAAAGGTCCTAACCCAAAGATCAAACAAGGGTCTAATATTATATTCAGTCCGTTGGCTACCAATAAAGACCACATAGCTAAAGAGGCATCGCCTCCCGCCCGAAACACGGCATTCAAAAGAAACAAGAACATAATGGTAAAGTTTCCGATGAACATTACCCTGGTATACCCGGCACCTTTCTCAATTAACTCGGGTGAGCCTCCCATTAACGCCAGGATGTCCTCAGCAAAGACTCCTCCGACAATGGCTACTCCTAGAGCCACGATGCCAGCCAAAATAATAGCGTGAAAGGCGGCATCCGCAGCTTTCTTGGGGTTTCCTTCTCCAATTCTTCGTGCAATCATGCCCGTAGCTGCCATACTCAAACCTATGGCAACGGAGTAGACCAACATCATTACAGCCTCAGTAAGGCCTACTGTAGCCACAGCGTCTACGCTGACTTTGGCTACAAAAAAAACGTCAATTACGGCAAATAGTGCCTCCATCAACATTTCCAAAATCATGGGAACTGCTAATAAGAAAATGGCCTTATCCATATTGCCGGAAACAAAGTCCTTTTCCTCGCCTTTAATGGCTTTAATAAATAAATCCGTAAAACGGATAATCAAAGAAGGTTTTTTAGAATTCATATGCTAATCAAAAAAGTAAGGGAACTTGACTCAGGGGAGAGTCTTGAATTGGTAGTATCCGAAGTGTAATTCCGGGGTTACCTTAGCCGATATGGAACACAATGATTAGCATAATGATAGTGTAAACGACAAGATATTGAATAAGGTTGTCATAATAGAAGATTATTCAATTATATTTAAAATCAACTGAATCTGAGCCTGACAATTGAAAGAAATATTAAAGAGTTTGGTGTTTCCTAATAAGTACCTTCCATTAATTATCTTCATAGGCCTGGCTATCGGCATAGCCAATTACGCGATCGGGTTTGGAGTTACTCTGGGTTCCAGTCTTTACTTACAAACTATAACCAGTCTTATAATCGGGTACGGGTTGTTGTGGATTATAGCCAACCAAAAAATTCTTTTTCCGAAATCTGCCGCACCTATATTATACCTTTGGTTGGGACTGAGTTTTGTGGTAACAAGTTTAGTGGCTTCAGAAATTGAATTAATCAATAGGGCGGTGTTATTCCGTTTTCAAGAGTACAGGCCTTTTTCTGGATCAGGCATTTACATATTCAACGCCATTCTAACTTGTATTTTAGGTTTTTCATTTACCGGTTTACGGGCACAAAAGAACCCTTCCCTTGAGACGGAACAAGATTTGCCCAAAGACATGAATACTAAAGGTTTTGTTCCTGCAAAAAAAGGACCGGATACCTTATTGATCAATGTTTCAGAAATCATCCATTTTGAGGCATCAGATAACTTCTCATTTTTGACACAAGATGATGGCACAAAATTGCTTTGTGACTATTCATTGCTTCAATTGCAAGAGCGTCTTACCTCCCAATTCGTTAGGGTTCATCGGAAATACATCATAAATACCCATCGGATTGCCAAAGTCAGTCCCTACTTTAAGGGTCGTTTCATCATCTCATTTAATTCGCCAGGCATCGCGGATATCACCTCCAGTGCCAGTTATACTGACGTAGTGAAGGCTTTAATAAAACTATAAATAAAGTCGCCAAAGGTAATACAGTTTTACCCACGGGTCGTACTGCCTCATTCACGTTCATTTTATGCTGTTTCACTGAAAACGGGTTGTAAACTCCATCACTACCGAGGTTATTGGATCAAAAACCACAACCTCATGATACATCAAATAAACATGATAATTCATATATCCGCAGGAACGGTAGCCTTACTCATAGGGTTAATCCCGTATTTAACCAAAAAAGGAGGTGTGCAGCACCGGCGGTTTGGGCGGGTGTTTCTTTATCTTATGGGAGTAGTAGTAATAACCGCTTTAATTGGGGTCATGTTCTACCGAAGCAGGCCTTTTCTTACAGTAGTTACCATCCTTAGCTTTTATACCGCTTTTGGTAGTTATAGAGCCCTACAATATCGAGAGCAAGGCCCGGGTAAGATGGATTTGTTGGCCACCGCCATCACTCTGGGGTCAGCGTTGGTTTTTCTTTTTATGCCATCGGAGGGGCAGGTGGTCTGGCATAGCGGGGTAGTTAACTATTTGTTGGGATTCATTTTCCTTCTATGTGGATATGATTTATTGAGGATTTTAAAATGGATCCAACTAGCGAGACTATGGTTATTGGAACATATCATGAAAATGACCAGTGCCTACATAGCACTTTTATCTGCCGGTACCGGGACGGTGTTAACTGGTTGGGAGCCCTACAATCAAATATTGCCGGCATTGGTAGGGTCTCTTATCTATGTACTTATACTGGTAAATTACTTCGTAACGCGCTACAGAAGTTAAGTCAAATGCTTGCGTACCAGATTTTCTGTAACCACCCACAATCGGTTGGCCAGCTCTGAATCGTTGGACAGGTCGGAAGACAATGCGGGTTTTGATTTATTAAAATAACCGCCCGTTACCTGAGCAACCTGGGGGTTGCTGGCCAGATAGACCGAAGTGCGAGCCCCTTTTTCAACTGATAACATTAAAGGTTTGCCTAGATTCCAAATCCAAGCAATCCAACTGTTATTGTATCGATTACCTATACTTGTTCTAACTACTCCGGGATGTAGGGCATTAGTAGTAACTTGAGTTTCTTTTAAGCGATGAGCCAGTTCCTTAGTGAACAAAACGTTTGCCAATTTGGACTGGGAATAGGCCTT
>JAJCYK010000173.1 GCA_029262935.1 Cytophagales bacterium
ACTTTGGCTCCAGATCAGCAGCGGTAAGCAAAAGGTAAGTACGGTTAGGTAAATTTTCATAGGATTAAGTTTAATTCTTACTAGGTTAGGCCAGCACGTAGTTCAATTTATTAACTTTATTCTACAATTCCATTTTAAAAGACGATCCCTTTGAAAGCTGTTTTATTGAAATCATTTGGTGACGCGGACCAACTATATTTGGACGACGCTCCTATGCCTCAGGTTACAAGTAATCAAGTGTTAATTAAGGTTGCCGCCGCCGCACTGAATCGAGCGGATATTCTCCAGCGAAAAGGACAGTATCCCCCGCCGGCAGGGGCAAGTTCTATATTGGGTCTGGAAGTTTCCGGAGAAGTGGTAGAGACAGGTTCAGCAGCAGGTAAATGGCGTGGAACCAAGGTTATGAGCTTACTATCCGGTGGAGGTTATGCCGAATACGTAGCGGTGGATCAAGGACTATTGATGCAGTTACCTAAATCGATATCACTGACATCAGGTGCCGGAATTATGGAAGCGTATCTCACTGCCTATCAATCACTGCACTGGTTAGCAAAGATTAACCAGGGTGACCGGTTGTTGATTCATGCGGCCGCCAGTGGTGTGGGTACGGCAGCCATTCAATTAGCTAAGGTGATGGACGCTGAGATTTGGGTAACGGCATCGCAACAAAAGCACGCCCTTTGTCTAGAACTGGGGGCTCACCATTGCATTGATTACCGCTCGGAAGAATTTGCGGATCGTATCCGTGCTGAAGCTTCAGAGGGAATAGATGTTATTATGGACTTTATTGGGGCGCCATATTTGGCCAATAACTTGGTTTGCTTAGGGGTAGATGGAAGGATGGTAATACAAGGCGCTATGGGAGGAACAAAGGTTGACCATTTTGATCTTGGCCCCATATTAAAAAAGCGACTTTCCGTATTGGGGTCTACGCTAAGATCTCGTAGCCTGGAATACCGCCGAGCGTTGGTAGCTGATTTCAATAAAACCTGCGCTGGCAAATTTGAAACCGGCAGTTTAAAGCCGGTTATCGATTCTATTTTTGATTGGCAGGATGTCGTAAATGCTCATAAACATATGGAGGCTAATCGGAATCAAGGCAAGATTATATTACAAGTGAGTTAACAAGAGCTGAGTTATACCCAGCTCTTGTTAATTATATTGGACTATTCCTGGTGTTTGGGTAATCCAGACATGATTTGATCGACATCAATTCCTAATCCGGTCGCAACCCCGGCACCCAACTGTGGATCGCAACGAAACCAATGACACAATTGACGGTTGATGATCTCCTGCTTTTGCGGCCCGTTTATACCACTCATGGCCCCAACAATGTTGCTGATAGTGTTTTGCTTGGCCTGGTCATCCATTACGTCTCTGAATAGGCTTCCGGGTTGTGAATAGTGATCGTCCTCACCATCGCTGTTACGATCGTACCAATCCGCTAAACTACAATCCAATGGCCAGTTAGGCTCTTTGTAACTGGTATCGGCTTGAATATGGTCAAAACTGTTTGGGAAGTAGTTAGGGCTTTTTCCGCCGTTTCCATCCACTCTCATTTTACCGTCTCTTTGGTGGTTGTTTATCATGAAAGGACATTTGTTAACTGGGATCTGTTCGTAATTCCCGCCCAATCGATACCTATGGGCATCAGGGTAAGAAAGAAGACGCCCTTGTAGCATTTTATCAGGTGAATAGCCGATACCGTCTACGATATGTGCTGGTGCAAATGCAGATTGTTCAACATCTTGAAAATAGTTTTCTGGGTTTTCGTTAAGCTCAAGAACCCCAATATCAATCAACGGATAATCTGCATGAGGCCAGACCTTGGTAAGATCGAATGGGTTTATTTTATAATTAACGGCTTCCGTTTCAGGCATAATCTGAACTTTTACATTCCATTTTGGGAAATCACCATTATCTATGGAATCCAACAAATCTTGTTGGCTATGGTCCATGTTTTGAGACTTCATAGCGGCAGCTTCCGCATCTACAAAATTCTTAATGCCTTGGCCTGTTTTGAAATGGAATTTTACCCAAAACCTTTCGTGGTTATCGTTAATAAATGAGAATGTATGACTGCCATAACCGTTCATATGACGGTAACCGAAAGGTGTCCCACGATCACTCATTAATATTAATACTTGATGCAAACTTTCTGGATTTAATGACCAGTAATCCCACATCATTGCAGGAGACTTGCAATTGGTATAGGGGTCTCTCTTTTGGGTGTGGATAAAGTCACCAAATTTCTTAGGATCCTTTATAAAGAAAACGGGCGTATTGTTTCCTACCAGGTCCCAATTACCATCTTCATTATAAAATTTAAGCGCAAACCCTCGCGGGTCTCTTTCAGAATCGGCACTACCCTTTTCTCCACCCACAGTAGAAAATCGAAGAAATACTCTGGTTTGTTTACCAATTTCAGAGAAAAGCTTTGCTTTGGTGTATTTCGTGATATCATTGGTGACGGTAAAAGTTCCGAATGCCCCAGAGCCTTTAGCGTGTACCACGCGCTCGGGAATACGCTCCCGGTTGAAATGAGCCATCTTTTCATGCAAAATATAATCCTGCAATAGGAGGGGACCTCTAGCACCTACGGACAAGGAGTTTTCATTCTCCGCAAAAGGTCGTCCACTGGCAGTTGTCAATTTTTTCTTAGTCATAATGTGATTGAATTTATTGGTGATTTCTGAGTACTAAAAAATGCTTTATTTCTATATAAATCAAATCGATTGTTTCTATTATTGTATAGACAAAAACTATAATAGCAATGAACAATTTGACTATCACTCAATTGGAATATGTAATTGCCGTGGATACTCATCGGAATTTCGCTAAAGCAGCAGCCCACTGCTTTATAACACAACCAACATTAAGCATGCAAATAAAAAAATTGGAGGACCAGTTGGGCATTTTGATCTTTGACCGCAGTAAAAAACCGGTATTGCCAACTAGTATTGGCGGAAAAATCATTGATCAAGCCCGGTCGAGCTTGAATAGCCTCGGGAAAATACAGGACATTATTGAAGATAGTCAAGGAAGTATAAGTGGTGAACTAAGGATAGGTATCATTCCAACCTTGGCACCTTACCTACTCCCACGATTTGTAAATTCCTTTGTAACGAATTTTCCACAGATCAAATTGATCCTGGAGGAACAACTCTCAGACCTAATTTTGGACAACTTGTCTAAGGACCTATTGGATGTAGCCATTATGGTGGCTCCTCAAAACCACCAGAAGGTACAAGTCATTCCATTGTTTCAGGAAGAGTTTGTGGGATACTTTTCGCTGGACCATCCTTTGTTTGAAAAAAATGATATGAGGCTCTGGGATTTAGATACCTCAGATATGTGGCTATTGAAAGAAGGGCATTGTTTTAGAGATCAAGTGGAACATCTTTGTGGTAATAATCATTTAAAACAACATGATCGGTCCATACTACTGGAAAGTGGCAGCTTAGAAACATTAAAAAACATCGTAGATCAACAGCTGGGATTTACCCTATTACCAGAATTGGCCAGTATCAATTGGACTTCAGAACAAAAAAGGAGATTGAAACGCTTTAAGGGCGAAAAGCCCGCCCGAGAGGTCAGTTTAGTGATGCACAGAAGCTTTATGAAACAAAGATTAATCGAAGTATTGCGACGGGAAATAGTAAATTGCTTGCCTGCTGAAGTAGCGCGGCATGAGGCAAAAAAGATTATCCAATGGAATCCATAAGTAAAGACACGTTTAATAGAGTTGCCATAGCATACTTGAACGCTTTAAACGGAGGTGATAGTGAAAAGGTGCTCCGTTTATTTTCCTCCAATGGCAAGGTATTATCTCCAATTTATGGAGCCTGCCTAGCAAAGGATTTCTACTCATCTCTCTTTGATGATACGTTAAAAAGCGAGACTTCATTAATCGAAAACGTAATAGATGTTGAAGGGATGAGTATGGCTTTAGTCTTTAACTACAAATGGACTTTAAGAGACGGAAAGGAGGTTGTATTTGACTGTGTGGACATCATCCATTTGGATAAGAAAATGCAGATTGATTCCTTGCAAATTCTGTATGACACCCATCCAATTAGGCCTTATCTACCATAAAATAAACCTCATTTTATGCCATCCTTGGACTCAAAACACCACTTATAAAATCCTTTAGCACCTGATCCTTTTTAAACAAATAGTGCAACAGAATTTAATTATACTTGTATTGGCTAACCTGGACTAACTTGAAAAAACACCAAATCATAACGCTACTATTTTTCGCCTGGACTTTAGCAGTATCCTTCCAGATACAGCAAAAAGTAAACTCCCAAGCGGTGGTTGTGATTGAAAAGTATTTGGGATACCACCTGTCAACTACCAGTGGTACTGAACAATCCAAAGCCCAGCCGGTGTCCAGGCCTGAGCCAAAACCAAAAGAATGCAAATTTACACTTCCGGTAATTAGGTTATTTTACTAACACCCTGTACCTAGTAACAATTGCAGTTTTCGTTTCTCTTAATGGCTGGTTATTGATATATTCAAATCTTTAATCATTCGAACCATAAAACAACATATAATCCATGACTACTGTTAATTTAAAAGGAAGCCCCGTGGCTATCAAAGGTGAAATCCCTGCAGCAAATACTTCTGCTGAGAACTTTTCATTTGTAAAGGCAGATTTGAGTGAGGCAAGCTTGGACGACTTTGGCGGTAAAGTCAAAGTGCTCTTGGCCGTTCCTAGTTTGGATACTGGGGTATGTGCTATTGAAACGAAGCGATTTAATGAGGAATTAAGTACTATGGATGGTGTAGAGGCAATTGTAATCTCAAAAGATTTACCATTTGCCATGAACAGGTTTTGTGAAACAAATGGCATTGAAAATGTTACCAGCGCCTCGGATTTTAGGTACAACAGCTTTACTCAACAATATAATACTGAAATCCTGGAAGGCCCTTTAAAGGGGTTGTCTAGTAGGGCAGTTTTTGTAGTGGATCAAAACAATCAGATTACTTATTCTGAACTGGTCCCAGAAATAACACAAGAGCCCAACTACGAAGCAGCACTGGCAGCCATAAATGACCTAATTTAGCTTACTCCTGCTGGGCTCGAGTTACCCGACCTCTAATCTTAAATTTGTTTTAGCCCTTACTTACTCTGAACCGGTCTAGTAAAAACAGGCCGGAGAATACGGTAATGGTGAGCACAACAAACATGGTTAATGCCACGCTAATAATTTCTTGTGGTGAGTGTGGGAATTGTTGTAATACATAAACAGTTCCACCAACTGCATATAGGGTTAATATTGAATAAAATATGGTAGTGAATAATCCTATCTTCTTTTCCATGACATTCGGGTTTTTTAGATTTTTAACTTAAACTTCACATTGTCTAACGCGGGAGTTGTCTGTGGAGCTGATAAAAATAGGATCAAGGAGTCTCAAGTTCCTAACATGAGACTCAATTCATGTTAACTACTTGTTATATAGATGGTTGTAAATGTTTCTAAGGGGAGAGTTTTCTATACTCATTTGGGGTTTTTCCGGTAAACTTTTTGAAAATCCTGTTAAATGAGGCCTTTGAATTGAAGCCACTGTCTAAAGCAATACCTAAAAACGTAAGGTGTTGAAAGGATGGATCTGTTAATTTCTTCTTTACTTCCTCAACACGGTAGTGATTAATGAGCTCAAAAAAGTTTTGGCCGAACTCTCGATTAATCAATTGACTCAATTGATGTGCAGGCATATCCAGCGGGGCAGCCAGATCTTGTAAGGTTAACTTACTTTGCAAATAAGACTTCTCTTCTTCCAACAGTTTTACCAAGCGCAATTTGTCAATGCTTTCCCCGGTGCCTTCATTACCTAATTTTTTCTTTCGCGCTTCTTTTCTTGGTTCTGTTGCTATTACGGGGCTAGGTACAAAAATTGGAGTTTGTTTGATGCCATAAAAGCCCAAGGCAAATATCCACACAGACATCGCGAAAAAGATGAAGAACTCTGTATTAGCCATGGCCACCACTGAAAAATTAATCTTGGCTATGGTAATCCCTAAAAATATCATCAGCACTACAGCCATGCTCCAGATAATATAACGCAACCACTTTAGGTCAATATCTTCATGATCCGAAAAAAGCTCGCCAATGTTTCGTTGGTGTCTGTTTAGCAATCTCAAACTCAATACAATATAGATAGGACCAAACAGTGCTTTAATCACCAAGAGTATCCCTTCAAGCAACTCGGCACCATCTTGCCATAGGTTTTCGGAGTAGGCCAATTTGGCAACACCACTTTTGGAATAAAATGGTATAAGAGCCAAATTATAAAGTAGGAAAAGAATGAAATGAAAGAGGTATTGCTTCTTTAAACGCGGACGACGGTTAATGGAACAATCAATGTAGATATAGAGTATCGGACCATATAGAAATACCAATGAAGATGTGCTGCCAATAAGATGTGGCCAGCGGGAGTAATATCCGAGAATCTCTAAATAGTTAATTATTAGATGAATGCTCAGTATGATCAACCAGCCTCCCAATATCTTATCCACTATCACCTGACCTTTTTTGTTAAAAAGTAAGACGGCGAAAAACATTGCTTGAACGGCCCCAATTGCAAGTACAACTTCCATAGGCCCGAAAATATAACTTTTTCTTTAAAAGAAAGCCCTGACGAATACCGTCAGGGCTAAAACAATATGAAAAGGATTCTACTAATTACGCTATCGTGTCATATAAATGGTATGATTACCGTCCTTCATCAAAACATCAGCGCCTAAAATCACTTGAGGATCTTCCAATTCGGATAGAGCTCCTTGATATACCATTTCTAGTTTACTATCGTATACCGTAATTAAAGTTTCACTGTGTTGCTGGTCATTTTCCCACAGATATGCTAGCAAGTCTACTATTTCCTCATGAGCAATCTCTGTTTTTAACAACCTGTCATTCTCCCTGGCCTTGGCCGTGGTATGAAACCCTGCCACAATAGCCACGATTATCCCCAATATTAAGGTTAGTCGTTTCAGTTGATCTTGGTTTCTATCGGTTATCATTATTTTATGACTTTGTGTATGATATCATCTATGCCAATGAAGTGCCAAAAAATTAAATATCTATAAATCAACATGTTAATAAATGCGCCAATTTCAAAAGTGTGCTATTAGCGGACAACCTACTGCACAAATGCGAACGGAATATCAAAGAGTAAAGATTTTATTTCGATTGTTTTAACTGTGGATTCCATTTATTGATAAATTGCTGGTTCCTAAATAATGATGTTGAAATACCGAATACTACTGGCACTATTTCTTTTATGGGTCAACCCTGGCGTGGCTCAAAATGGTACTGGTATGGATGAATTGAACATCGCCCGAAGTCCTGGTGAGATCACTTTGGATGGCGTTATGGATGAACCTGCTTGGCAGGTAGCCCAGAAAACAGGAAAATTTCATCAATACTTCCCTTCCGATAGTTCTTTGGCCGCCGGCCAATCCGAGATAAGCATGACATATGATGATCAGTTTTTATACATCTCAGTGAAATGTTATAGTTTAGAAGAAGGGGATTACAGTATCTCTTCTTTACGAAGGGATTATCGCGGGCTCAATAATGATGGGATTACCATATTGCTAGACACCTATGGAGACCAAACCAATGCCTTTGCCTTTGGATTAACGCCATATGGCGTGCGACGAGAGGCCTTAATTTCCAACGGTGGTGCCTCACGTACAGACTTTAGTTTGTCCTGGGACAACAAATGGGATGCTGAATCGAAAATCTACCCTGGATATTGGATTGGAGAAATGGCCATTCCTTTTAAGACCTTAAGATATAAAGAAGGTAATAAAAGCTGGCGGTTCAATGCCTACCGGTTGGATACTAGGTTTAATGAACGTTCCGCATGGATTCAAGTGCCACGAAATTTCAGAATATACTCCTTGGCTTTCTCCGGAAAGCTTAACTGGGATAAACCTTTAAAAAAATCCGGCCCAAATATTTCTTTAATTCCCTATGTCAGTGCGGGTATAAATAAGAATCATGAAGAGGAATCTGGAACGGATGGAAATTTTAATGTGGGCGGTGACGCTAAAATTGGGTTAACACCGGGCTTGAACTTGGATATAACCTTTAATCCAGATTTTTCTCAAGTAGAAGTAGATCGACAAGTTACAAACCTCACCCGATTTGAATTGAGCTTCCCGGAACGTCGTCAGTTCTTTTTGGAGAATGCCGATCTGTTCGCCAATTTTGGAGAACGAAATTCGCGCCCGTTTTTTTCCAGAAGGATAGGTATTGCTCGTGACACGATACAAAGCTTAAATGTCCAAAATAAAATACACTATGGGGTCCGACTTAGCGGCAAGTTAAACCAAAATTGGCGGGTCGGTTTGCTTAATATGCAAACCTCTCGAGAAGAATCACTAGGCCTTTCTGCTGCCAATCACACGGTGGCAGCTATTCAAAGAAAGATC
>JAJCYK010000174.1 GCA_029262935.1 Cytophagales bacterium
ATTTCTGGAAACTGATAATAGTAATGTATTGATCACGTCCCCTTCGGGACTGTTTCAGATTGTAGACAATAACATTGTGCCCTTTCATCTGTATGAAGACCTTTCGAATTATAAACTTCATTCATTACAATTGCACGGTGATTTTATTTGGGTTGGTACTTGGGGGTCTGGTATCATTAGAATGAACACTAAAACCAAAAGCATTCTTACTATTACAGAAAAGGATGGCTTAGATTCAGACTTGATACAAAGTTTAAGATTTGACAAAGAGGGATATCTATGGGTTGGTACTACACTAGGTTTGAACAAAATTGAGCTGGATAGCGCATCAAATATTAAAAAGTTGAAAAGGTATACCCCAAATGATGGTTTTTTCGGACGGAGCATTTCCACCGAACCAAGTATTTACATGCACGAAGACAACATTTGGGTGGGTACATTAAACGGAGCATACCGTTATGCACCTATTAATGATGAATCCAATCAGCTCCCACCAACTACTCAAATCACTTCCTTGGATCTGTTTAATACTACATTTGATTGGACCTCCAGAGGGGCAGTCAATTCCTGGTTTAATTTGCCCTTTGACTTAAGCCTAAAGCATAATGAGAATCACCTGACTTTTAATTTTATAGGGTTGGATTATTCCGATCCTGCATCTGTTCAATATCAAGTTAAACTAGATCCTTTTGATAAAGAATGGTCGCCCCCTAGTAAAAACACTTTTGCGACATATACCAATCTGCCTCCCGGAGATTACACCTTTAAGGTACTCACAGGAAATAGCGACGGCGTTTGGAATACCATACCTGCAGAATATTCCTTAAGCATCACACCTCCTTTTTGGAACAAAGCTTGGTTTATTTTCTTGACGGCGATTTCCACTACTGGTATCTTGGCTTTTCTTTGGATTGGCTATCGCACCCGCCTCGATTTACAGAAAAAACTGTCAATTACAGCAGCGGAAGAGTTGGCGGTTATGGAGACCAGAAAAAAAATGGCTATGGAATTCCAACACGAAATTGGCAACAAACTGGCCGGTATTCTAGTGTCCTCTAATGTGCTTCAAAAACTGCTTGGTGTCACTGGGAATGGAGCAGCCACCAATGGAGATGTGGTGCCATTTGCAAGACGTATTCAAAGCAACTCTAAGGAGATCTTCGAAAACATTCAAGATTTTATATGGACGATAGATCCGCAAAATGATAATTTAATTGAATTATATACACATATTAAGGAATATGCGGAGAAGAAATTCCAACCTAGCTTAGAGTTTGTATCCGCAGTGGACCTGATGACCCTGGACCCAGAGCCCACGGGTAGTGACCTCAACAGACAAGTTGTTTGGATCTTTAAAAAGTTGGTAATTTTTATCTCATCAGACCCCAACTGCTATTATGCCTGTTTAGATGTGGTTCAATTACCTTCGAATTTTGAGATAAGCGTAGTATGGAATACCTCAGAGCATTCCAAGCTACAAGAAACAATCGTTATGGAAATGAAGCAAAGAGCTCGAAAAGTAAAGGGAGGACTGCTTCTGCACAATCATTCAAACAAAATGCCGAATCATGTGAGATTTGTTTCTAACCAAAAGATTTAAAACACCTACTAACTTTAACCTATGGACAATGGGATATTTTCGAAAAAGAGTAACCATTATTGAAGATAATGATGAGATCCGGGAGGGGTATTCATTTATAATTAACTCGCTTAAAAACTACTATGTGATAAATGCTTATACAAACTGTGAGGATGCCCTAAAAAACTTAACTAAGGACCATCCAGATATTGTAATTATGGATTTGGAATTACCGGGAATGACGGGTATTGAAGGCACCTTCGAGATAAAAAAACTAAGGCCCACTACAGACATAATCGTGAACACTGTGTTTGAAAGCAATAAGTTGGTTTTCGATGCCCTGTGCGCCGGAGCTACTGGGTATCTTACGAAAAACTCCGAAGATTTTGAATTGATAAAGGCCCTAGATACGGTATCAGCTGGAGGTGCTCCTATGAGTACTCACATCGCCAAGATGGTAGTAAGCTCCTTTCAAATAAATCCAAAATCTCCATTAACTACCAGGGAAACAGAAGTACTCAAATTGGTGGCAGAAGGTAAAAGCTATTCCACCATAGCTAAGGAGCTTTTTATTGCCAAAGAGACCGCTAAAACCCATATTAAAAACATCTACAACCGTTTGCACGTAAATAATAAAGCTGATGCCATAGCACAGGCGAAAAAAGATCGACTCATATAAATGGCGAATTAATACGATCCCACATCTTGCTTTTTCCGCGGCAACATAAACTTAGATAACCTACACATTTAGAGGTTCATACGAGTTTTCCTGAATTCCCCTACACCAAATAGGGGGAGGGAAGCTATCGACAATTTCAACCTATATCAGGGATTCCCCTTGATTTATATTCCAACAAATTTGTGATATCACTAATAGGGATACATATGCCCTATGACCAATCGTAATCACATTTAAACTTTAACCACAATTTATGAAAGTACAACTACAGTTTGTGTTATTCTTTCTTTTCATGTTCTCGCAGCAGGGATTGTATGCACAAGAAAGAACCGTAACAGGTACCGTAACTGCTGCTGAAGATGGACAACCGTTACCAGGTGTCAATGTTATTAACAAGGGTACCATCACAGGTACCGTAACAGATATTGACGGCGCATATACAGTAACTGTGCCCTCTAACGAATCCATCTTAATCTTTTCCTTTATTGGCCTTTCTTCTCAGGAAGTAGCAGTCGGTAATAGATCCGTAATTGATGTAGCCATGCAGGCTGATGTAACGGAACTGGGAGAAGTAGTAGTTACCGCGGTGGGTATTGAAAGACAAGCACGGGATTTAAGTTATTCCGTTACTACCGTTTCAAGTGATGAGCTCACAAAAACTCGATCCAATAATTTACTTTCCTCCTTACAAGGTAAAGTACCAGGCGCCAGAATTCAAACTACCTCTGGACAACCCGGTGCTTCACAACAAGTAATCCTAAGAGGTATTGCAACATTGACAAACGGCAGTGGACAACCATTGATTGTAGTTGATGGTATTCCTATAAACAATAGCCAACTTGCTGATTTCACTTCCGCTGCTGGTTTAAATGGTGTAGGAGTATTTAGCGATAACACGGATTCGGGAAGTGGATTAAATGATATTGAACCAGAGAACATTAAAAGCGTCAATATTCTAAAAGGAATATCTGCTGCGGCATTGTATGGTTCTCGTGCTGCCAATGGTGCTATTATAATTACCACCAAAGATGGCAAAGGAAGTACTAAAAGTGAAGTTACCTACTCTGGTTCTTGGACGGCAGATTCTCCTTTGAGATTGCCTAAAATACAAACCAGTTTTGGCCTGGGTCAGTTTGGAGAAAATGTGTTCTTTAACAATGACCAGGAAACATGGGGAGACGCTTATGATGGAACCCTTCGACCTTGGTCTCAGATAATTGACAACCAACAATTGTTTAAGAACTATTCTCCTACTCCTCAAAGTTTAAGAGAAGCATTCGACTTTGGTTCGTCTTTGAAGAACACCATTACATTTAGTGGTGGCAATGACAATTCCAATTTCTTTACTTCTTATTCCTTTTTGGATCAAGATGGTATCGTGCCCGGTACAGGTCAGCAAAGGCACAACATTAAACTGACTGGTGGATCTGAGCTAGACAACAATATATCCATTAGGGGATCAGTTGAATTTATCAACAGCGAGCTTGATGGTTCTCCCCAAGGGTTTGGAGGTAATTCGGATGCTGGTTTTTATGCCAATTTGTTGAGAACATCTGCTGACTTGAATACGGCAGAGGCAAGAAACTTTAATGATCCTTTTTATGATGTTGCCGGGTACTTTACCCCATTTAATTCTAACCCTTTCCGTGCTGCGGAGACTTGGGAGGACGTTACAAAATCCAATCGAATTACTGGTAATGTAGAATTAGGATATAAAGCTACTGACTGGTTGAGTTTTACTGTTCGTGGAGGTGGTGACATAATCAGTCGTACCTTAACTCAGTTTAGACCTATTGAAGTGGCAGGAGCACCCAATAACATTAATAGGCCAGGTACTCTTAGAGTTGTGGAACGAAATATCGAAGAATTAAACATTGATGCCCTGGCCAACATTCATAAAGATGTTACGGAAGAATTGAGCGCCAATCTAATCGTGGGTTATAACCTAAGAGATCAACAAGCCAACACGGTGGTAACACAGCAACCTAATTTAGGGATTGCAGGATTTCCTAGTTTGAATAATGGTTTAGTACAGCCCGTTGTTTCTCAATTGTTTTCTAAGAGAAGACTTTTAGGAGCTTATGCTCAATTGGCACTTTCTTATAGAGGAGCATATCACTTGGAATTTCAGGGAAGGAATGATTGGTCTTCTACTTTACCTGAAGACAACAATTCATTCTTCTACTATTCGGTATCAGGAAACGTAATCATTTCTGATCTGGCGGATCTTGGCCCTATTAACTTTTTAAAGATAAAAGGATCTTATGCAGAGGTGGGGAATGATGCTCCTGTTTACAGTACAGCCACTCCTTTCTCGGTAACACTAGATCCAAATATTAACAACGGTCGCCTGGCTAATTTTCCATGGATTGGTACCACAGGTGCCAGAGCTTTTAACATCGTTGGTAATAACAACTTGCAGCCTGAAACGACCAAGGGTTGGGAAGCTGGATTTGATGTAGGCATCTTAGACGAACGTATTCATCTAGATTTTACTTATTACAACCAACTTTCAGAGGACCAAATAACCAATGTACAGGTTCCTGCTCCCACTGGTTTTACCAGTAGAACCCTAAATGCAGGAGCCATTCGAAACAAGGGTCTGGAGGCTACGCTTACAGCTGTGCCTATAGAAACTTCTGATTTCCGATGGAGTGCTACCGTTAATTTTGCTCGTAACATAAGTAGAGTAGAGAGCTTAGCAGAAGGCTTGGATCAATTTACTATAGCCGGTTTCTCTAGCGGTGCTTCTGTGAACGTGCTGGCAATTCCTGGAGAAGAGTATGGCTTGTGGGACTTCACGGATTTCTTAAGAGATCCTGATGGCAACATTGTCGTTAATGCACAAACGGGCATTCCTCAATTGGATAACACAGGAAACAAAAGAGACGGTCGATCAATAAATCCCGATTTCACAGCTGCTTTCCTAAGTACTTTAACCTATAAGAATTTCAGATTCTCATTTAACTTCCAAGGTTCTAAAGGAGGTTATTTCTATTCTCAAACTTTAGAGGAAATAACTAATCCTGGAAAATCATTAAAAACTACTTTTAATGAGCGTAATCCTTGGATTGTTCCAGGTTCGGTATTAGCCAATACGGATGGCACGTTTTCTCCAAATACTAGTGTATTTGTAGTGGACCCCAACCAATTTTGGAACAACGGTACTTTGGAGCGGAGCCTATTACCCGCTTCTTTCTTAAAACTGCGTGAGGTATCTCTGACCTACGATTTACCAGCACGCTGGATAGAAAGTATGCCTCTTAGCTCTCTTTCAGTATCTGCCATTGGTCGAGATTTGTTCTTATGGACAGATTCGGAAAATAAATATGCTGATCCCGAGCAAGCTTTGGGTCGTGGCCAGGGAGCTTTAGGATTCCCAGGATTTGAGTTAGCTACCATTCCAGGGACGCGCTCTTATGGTTTCTCAATTAGGGCAACACTTTAATTCAATTAGAGATATGAAAAATATTTTGAATAAAACTATATATAGTTTCGTACTGGTATTGTTGAGTGGTTTTTTGGGATGTTCAGACTACCTGGACATCAACGATGACCCCAATAATGTAGCCAACCCCAATCCTGCTTTCACTTTGACAGCAGCCGAAGTGGACATTGCAAACTTTATGTCTGATGCTTACGGGTTAGCCGCGTCATACTGGGTACAATATGTAACACAAGCCGGCAACGTGGCGGGTATTGATCAAAGAGACCAATACGACATCACACCGGGTAACAATACGTACCAAAGGGATTTCACAGGTATTTTCTCAGGTCCTTTACAAGACTTGGTATTTACTGAAGAAAACGCCACGAATCTGGAAGATGCCAATACTGCGGCAGTCGCTGCCATATTAAAGGTTTATACTTTTCAAGTTCTTGTGGATATGTTTGACCGGGTTCCCTATTTCGAAGCACTTCAAATTAGCGAGGTGACTACACCAAATTACGACGAAGGAGACGCTATTTATGCGGATTTGATTATTCGCTTAGATGAGGCCTTAGCTAAAATCGATCCCAACGCCTCGATTAATGGCGATTTGATCTTTGGCGGTAATATGGGGCAGTGGCAAAGATTCGGAAATTCCTTGAAGCTTAAGATATACATGCGGCAAACCGAAGTTAATCCGGGTGGAG